>JACQXX010000154.1 GCA_016208495.1 Acidobacteriota bacterium
CCTCAACACTCAATTGAAACTCTCTGGCCTGCTGTTTCCAACTCAACCGCAGGTTCACTTGTGGTCTGTCGGCTGGAGGTGACAAACCAGCCTGACCGACAAAGATCGGGTCTACCTGGCCTGCTCGCCGGGAATTCCTGGGGTCTGGAAACAAAATGTCATTGTTTGTTTTAATATATTCAAGGGCAAATTCTGTAAACGAGTTGGCTATTTGAATTGGCTGGTCATAAAGAACATAAACAGGATTAGGTTCCTGTAAGTTATTAGATAAATGGATAGCGTAGGTGTGAGCACAAATACTCCAATCCGCAAATTCGAAAAGACAGGTTGGATTGTGAACCCGAATCAGTTGGGCATCAGTTGGGAGTCGCGTTATATCTTGAAGCGACCAAAAAGTAATTTCCTGGTCATCCCATACCCAATACTCAGAATCACTGGAGTTATCCATTCCATTGACTTCAATAAAATAGTCACACACATCCTCTGGTAACCGAACTGAATACTTCTGCTCAAACTGTTCAATTATCTTTTCAGTAACTCCTCGACCAACTTTGATTCCCTTACTCAACCAGTAGGTTTTTAGGAGATTTCCAATCACACGTTCCTCCCCCGATACAATTCTCTTTTTTGAGAATCAAGAGCATTGTCCTGTCACATCAACTCCGTTTTTAACAAGTTGAGGGTAATCGTATCCGGCTTCGAAGTACACAAATAGAGTTTCCCCAGCGATTACCTGATGAAAATATCCATTGCCTTGAGGGAAAATTTCAAGTTTATCAGCGGCTTGCAACTGATAGGATTCCCCCCAGGGCTCAATCACAATGGTGAGGTTTGATTTGTGGTTTTGATCAAGTTCGATGACCAGTCGGCACGGCGGATAGGCAAGATCAACGTCGTTCATAAACCAATGACCTCTTTTTGGTTCATCACCCATTCTGGAATGTGTTCGCGGGTCACAGTCTTTCCCTTATTTTTCAGTCACTTAGGGAGTCGGATGGAAATATCATACCACCAGGGTTCAGGGTTCAGGGTTCAGGGCCAGATACTCCACGTTGAGGGTACCCGCCAGTTCCCCAGTCTTCATCTTGAGTCGGATCAGTCAACTCATCGCCGAAACCCTGAACCCTGAACCCTGAACCCTGAACCCGATTTCAGTGGGATTTTATTTTCTTCTGGGTCCCTTATAACTTTTTGCCTTCCGGTGTGTGCAGTCCAAGCCAGTAGAGGAACCCGCCAAACACCATTCCAAGCGGCATGAGCACCAGTGCGACTGAAAGTGATTGGGTCGCGGGGTTGAGGTGAAAGATCTGCGCCACCAGGGTGACAATCGCCGGGAACGCCTGTCCCTGAGCCGCCATCTGTTGAATCCAGGTTGAAATCGCGCCGACCAGCGAGAGGGAAATCCCATCGCCTAAAACGTGAATAATCACAACCACCAGACCCAATGCAGTTGTCCGCAGGGTCGGGGGCACCAGGTTGACCAGGGCCGTGTTGATGGGGCCATTTCCAAGGAAAAGAATTGTAATCGCAATGAAGATCGAAGTCTGGTACACCATCTTATCTGGAGACATAACCGCCACTACGGTTGGAATGGCTGAGAGGGCCGCGCTGATGGCACAAATCCAGAGGTAGGCCCCACGAACATGTTTTTGAAGCCGATCCCCGACAATGCCACCAATAATGGTTCCAATCGCACCGCCAAACACCGCGCACACTCCAAGCACGTTGTTGGCCTCCTGGGCCGTGATGCCTTTATCGTTGGTCATCCATTTCGGTGCCCAGTAAACCAGCGCCCCCACTGAAAACGTGACGGCGGCATAACCCAGACAGGCCAGCATGTATCCGCGATTGGTGAACAGTGGGAAGTAGTCTTTTTGGAAAACGTTCCACAATAACTGAAACGGTGAAGGGAGATATTGAACAAAACCGGGAACTGGGGAATCGGCCTGGAACTGAGATTGGGGTGACTGGTCACCTAAGGGTGGTTCATCAACTTGATTTTTATCCATCGCACCACGAACTGGCTCGCGAATAAAGAACATAATCAACGCCGCGACCAGGCCAGGGAGTCCAACCAGAAACAGGGTATGTCGCCAGCCAAGATGTAACGGATCGCCAAAAAAGCCGCCCACCAGATAGCCGACCGCTGTTCCAATCGGGATGGCCGCCATAAAAATGCTCATGGCCAGTCCACGACGTTCCTTGGTAAAAAAATCAGATAAGAGCCCTGGGGCAATCGTGGCGTAGTTGGCTTCACCAATCCCAACGGCTGAGCGCGAAACCAGCAACTGCATGAAACTGCGCGAAACTCCCGCCGCCGCCGTGGCCAGACTCCAGATTGAAATTCCAATGGCAATGAGTTTTCCTCGATGATACCGGTCTCCAAAATAACCGAACAGCGGAGCACAAATGGTATAGATCCAGGTAAAGGCGCTCCCGATCAATCCAAATTGTTGATCGGTGAAATGTGTATCTCGTTGAATATAGGGAATCAGTGCGGCAAAGATAAATCGGTCGGTATAGTTCAGCAGGTTAAGTACGGTGAGCGAAATGAGGACGAAGGTGGCATACCGAACGGTCACTGAACTCTGATCCGAGTCAGAAGTCGTGGGTGCGACAAGTGGCTGAGGCATGGAAAGTCCTTTTCGAGGAGCGAAATAGCGAACCAGCGAAATAGCGAAGTAGCGAAGTAGCGAAGTAGCGAAATATAGCTTTTTAGATAAATATTTCCCCGTGTTTCTACTGACAATATCTCAAAATCATTGAAATATTTGGACTTATTTTTCGTGGATTTCGTGGTTTCTTTAGCTGAAACTCTATAGCGAAGTCGTGAAGTAGCGAGGTGGAATAGGTTTTTATCTATTTCACTATTTCACTATTTCACGACTTCGCTTTCTTAATGAGTTGGAATATCCCGTTTGGTACTGGATGCGGAGTCAAGGGCGGCTTTCAAATCAGGAAGTGCTCGATTTTGGGGGTCAACTTTGGCCAGCTCATCAATCGTGGCTTTTGCTTCAGCCACTTTGTTGGTCCGAATTTGAGCTGAGGCCAGATTAAAGAGGGTTGGAATGTGTTTGGGATCGAGTTTGAGTGATTCTTGATAGAGGGAAATCGCTTTATCAAATTGCTGACGCTGGAAAAAAGTGTTTCCAAGGTCAGTCCGGACATTGACGTCCTTATCGTTCAGTTTAAGGGCCTGTTCATAATGCTTTTGGGCGATATCGTATTTTTGCTCGTCAAAGGAAACATTCCCCAGTGTCACCAGGGCTTCCATGTCATTGGGTTTGGTTTTGAGTGCATCTTCAAAACAGGCACGAGCTTCAGGCAGTTTTTTGCCCACGAAATACAGATATTTGCCCACATTCATCTGGGCTTCATAGTTGCCCCGGTTTTTTTGGGCATAGTCAAGCGCCTGGGCAATTTCTTCGGGGTTGGCTTGCTCGGTGGTGACATTTGAGTGAACGTCATCATGTGGGGGTTGACCGGTTGGGGTTCCCGACGAGCCTGGTTGACTCGGATTCGCCTGTGCCTGACGGAGTTTATCTTCAGCTTCTTTGACAAACCCACGATTCATGGCGTTTGTCCAATAAAACCCAAAGAAAAAGCCCTCTACCACTTCGACAAAGACCTTGAGGTCTCGCATATCCGCTTGAACGTGCCCAAGGAAGCCCCGGTGCC
>JACQXX010000155.1 GCA_016208495.1 Acidobacteriota bacterium
TCAAATTCCTCCGGCAGTAAGCTTGTCCAATCCAATACCTTGATTGGGTTCTTCTTGATTTCGCTGTATCTTAAGTTTCCCATCTTTGAGCCTCCTTTTTAAAGAAGGATCAGTATATCATAAATCGTAATAACCTTTATTATTGACCAGCACATCCAGCCGACCGCTTTCGGCTTCGATGTGGTCAATCAGATGGCGGATATCCTCTTCGCTGGAATGGTCACAATAAACGGCAATTCCTTTGCCACCGCGGGCGGTGACCAAGTCAGCCGTTTCCTCGATGGTGCCGGGTAAATTTTCGGTTGTGCCCAGTCCCCGTCGGCTTCGCCCGGTGACATATACCGTGGCCCCGGCTTCGCCTAAAACAGCCGCAATTCCTCTTCCGGCGCCACGACTGGCCCCGGTTACCAAAGCGACCTGATTTGAAAGTTCGTTCATGCAAGTTCTCCCAAAAACAAATTGGCAATATTGAAATCACACTGTACCCTGCCATTCCTGACATCTTGTGTCATATTAGGGCTGAAAATACCGGGGCTGAGGGCTTGGGGCTGAATTTCGCGACCAGTATCCACGCCTGTCACTTGTCACCCTGTCCCCCCATAAGCGCCAGGATAAGAGAAACTGAATCCTTTCCGTGGGCACCGAACGACGATCTTATCGGGACTGGGTTTCGTCCTGGCCGGAACCGTGGGCTTCGCACCACGGCTATTGAACGACGACCCTTCGGGCCTAAAACCCTTATCCTGGCGTATATGCCCTGTCCCCCTGTCACCTTGTCACCTTGTCACCTTGTCACCCTGTCATCTTGTCACCTTGTGTCACCCTGTCATTTTGTCACCCTGTCATCTTGTCACCCTGTCATCTTGTCACCTTGTGTCACCCTGTCATTTTGTCACCTTGTCACCCTGTCACCTTGTCATTTCTACAATTCAACGGGAGGTTCAATATGCGGGCAGACCGACTGGTCGCCATTGTGTTATTGCTTCAAAAACATCATCAGTTGACCGCTCGTGACCTGTCACACCGGCTGGAGGTGTCGGAACGGACAATCCTGCGCGATATGGAAGCCCTTTCAACGGCTGGCATTCCGGTTGTGGCCGAACGTGGTCAAACCGGCGGCTGGCGATTGATGGAAAACTATCGCACAACTTTGACCGGGCTCAACCAGAGCGAAGTCCAGGCTCTGTTTGTCAACCCACCGGCCAAATACCTGTCTGACCTTGGGTTTGAACGGTCTTCAACATCGGCAGCACTGAAACTGCTGGCCGCGCTTCCGTTGACGATGCAAACGATTGCCGAACGCGTTCAGGAGCGGGTCTTCATTGATGAAAGTGGCTGGAATCGTCAGGAGGAAGCTATCCCATATCTGAAAAGTCTCCAACAGGCGGTCTGGCAGGAACGCACCCTGTTCCTGACCTATCGGCGAGGCGATGAAACCACCATCGAACGAACGGTGCATCCGCTGGGGCTTGTTGTCAAAGGAAGTGTCTGGTATCTGGTGGCAGCCGTTCCGGAAGGTGAGGTTCGATCCTTTCGGGTTTCCCGCGTTTCGTCTGTTTGGATCAATGATGAGTTGTTTGAACGCCCGCTTGATTTTGATCTGGCCCGGTTTTGGAAATCTTCGGCGGCAGCTTTTCAGCAAAAACTGTCAGGGTATGTCATGAAAGCCAGGGTTTCAAAAGCTGCACTTCCCTGGGTTCGATATGGGGGACGGTTTGCCAAAGTTGAAGTCGCCGCTGAGCCTGATACGGATGGATGGACAGTGATTGAGGTGCGATTTGATGTGGAAGAAGGGGCGTTGCAGTATGCACTTGGGTTTGGGGCTGGATTAGAAGTGATTGAACCTGTGACGTTACGTGAGCGGATTGTGGGTCGAGCCAAAGAAACAATTGAGTTATATTCCGTTATCAGTCCCAATAATCAAGAAATCGAGACCAATTCATGACTGTTTTAAATGATTTGAAGCGCATGCCCCGTGAAATCTGGATCCAAAGCCTGGCGATCCTCATTAACCGGGCTGGCACAATGGTGCTCCCCTTTCTGGTCATTTACCTCACCAAAGGGCTGGGGTTCTCCGCCCGGAGCGCCGGATTTGCGATTACCGTGTATGGCATTGGGTCAGTGGTGGCTTCACCACTGGCCGGCAGATTAAGTGACCGCCTGGGACCGATGACCGTGCTGATCACTTCGCTCATTACCTCCGGATGCCTGTTGCTGATCTTTCCCTTGCTTTCCCAATACTGGGCCATTCTGGCGCTCACCCTGACCTGGGCCGTGGCGTCTGAAACCTTTCGCCCGGCATCAATGGCCAACATCAGCGACCTGGTTGGCCCTGATTTACGCAAACCGGCGGTGGCACTCATCCGGTTGGCCGTGAACCTGGGAATGAGCATCGGTCCCGCTGTGGGCGGCGTGCTGGTCCTGATTTCATTCTCTTCCATTTTTTGGATTGATGGGTTGACTTCAATCCTGGCTGGAATTCTGCTGCTGATCGTCTGGTTCAAGACTCGTCCTCTTGACCACCACTCCCGTCACCATATCACCCTCGCCAGCCAGTACTCCCTGTCGCCAGCCGAAAATGGGAGCATCCTGAAGGATACCCGCCTGGTTGTGTTTTGTATTGGCGCGTTTTTGCTGGGGGCTGTGTTTTTTCAACATGAAGCAGCCATGCCGTTGTTTCTGGTTCGGGATTTAAAACTCGCTGAATCAACCTATGGCTTCCTGTTTACTGTCAACACGTTAATCATTGTTTTTGTTGAACTTCCGCTCAATTCAGCCATGGCCAACTGGTCGCATCGCCAGTCACTGGTGCTTGGAGGTGTGCTCTGTGGTCTTGGGTTTGGTTCACTCGCCTTTGTCAACGGAACGCTGGGGGTTGTGGCCACCGTTGTGATCTGGACCTTTGGGGAAATGATTCTGTTTCCCTCGATGGTGGCCTATGTTGCCGATCTGGCACCAGCCCACCGACGCGGCGAATATATGGGCTTTTACAACCTGGCCTTCAGCCTGGCCTTCATGTTAGCGCCCTGGGCCGGAACCGAACTCCTGGATCGGGCCGGAGCAACCACCCTCTGGGGTACCTGTCTGGTGGTTGGACTACTGGCCGCCGCTATCTTCTCAATGGCGGGAAGCACCGAAGAGGTGAAGGAGCGCATTTAACCCGACACATCAAAGGAAAAGGAATCAGCGTTCAGATATTTTCAGATCTGAACGCCGAAGGTTGATCAGATACCCCAAAAAACTCTATCAGAAGCTACTTGATCATTTCACAGCCGCATGTACCATCAGGAAATCCTGAACAGGCAAAATCCGCCTGAAAAAGAGACACCGCCCGTACCAACGCAAAGTCGGCACTACTAATATTTCCTCCATTGCCACGACTGCAATTATTAGGATTTGCTGGTGTAACATCAACTGACAACAATTGACGTGGGGTTGGGGTGACTTGAAATAATGAGAAAGCACGACATAGGGTAACGTCACTTGATTGAAACATTCCATCTCCAGTAGCATCCCCCCATAATACAAATTCTGGGAAAACAGCAGTTGAATTACCAGGATCTGGTGCGCTCTGAGGAAGGTTTTGGGTTGTTACATCAAGGCCATTTACCCGAATCGTCAAATATCCATTGATGTTCCCAGCTCCAGACCCTGAAGGGGGCACAACAACCTCAAGGGTAGTTGAATTGACAACCATAACACTTGTCGCAGGAATCAGCCGTCCACTGCCGAAATACACTTGTGTGTACTCATCAACAAATCCTGATCCATAAATCGTAATTGTCTTCCCGGTTGTTGAAGCACAGGGATAGAATTGTGTCACGGTATGAGGTGCATCGCGGAAAATTGCCATACTCAAATTGTTTGTATTGGCAACATAGACAGACTTACTGGCCGGATTAACGGCAATTTCTCTTGGGCCAGAAGAAAAAGTAGGGCACAATGGATTGTTAGCGGTGGGAATCGAATGAGGCCCAGATATGATCATGTCGTCGGATGATCGAAGTGTCCAAAGCTGACTGGTCTCATGGCTGATTACATAGACTTTATTAACACCCGCCGAGGTATCTGCTCCGACCGCAGGTTGCCCTCCAAATGGAATTGAGTTAAGCACCGCATCTGTAACTAAATTAATGATGTGAATCCGGTTATCAGTGCCTTCCTCAGTACCAACGTACATTTTTTGAGTTTCTGGAACAATGATCGGTTTGCCTGGGCGATATGAGCCTACTCCAACATTAATCCCTTCTTTTCTCATCACCCCATCTGCATCAATAACAACAATTTTCCCCTGACCAAAGACCCGTGTGGAGAGATAAATTTTCCCCTGGTACATCGTTCCCCACTTTGCTTCTCTTAAATCGGCAGGATATGGGATTGGTGATCTGGGAAGAGTATCCTCAATTGTTCCATTATCTGGATTACTTGGCTGGGGTGGGATATTCAACCGATATACCCTCTCGCTGCCCACTACATATGTTCCAGTACCCGTTCCGCTGACAAATCCATAAAAAATGTATCCTGGAAAATTGACCGTTCGCACAAGCTGGTTGGTAAGACAATCAATAATAAAGATTTTTGCGACTCCTCCGGCTCCTCCAGTAACATACACTTTGGGGTTAGCCGCATCACCGTTTGAGATAATATCAATCGGATGGGATCCATTTCCGAGAGGTATCACTGACAGAAGAGTCATGGTGTTTCCGTCTATAACTGTGACACTTCCTCCATTTGCGCCAGTATCGACCGAATATACCCGGTTAGTAAAATGATTTGTGGATGGGATAACTGTCGTTGCCCAAACAAGCCGGCAGGTGCTAACCGTGGAAATATGCTGCAAGGCCATTGGTGACACAACCAGTTTATTGGATCCCAAATTTTGCGTAGCCAAGTCTCCTAATGTACTCGATAAGGTGCTGGGGTCGGTAAGTGATTGGGATTGAGAAGCTGCGTTGAGGATGTTCCTCGAAGCTGAAACTGATTCGAAAAAGTGGACAGTGGCTAAACCTGAAACTGCCATTATAAGTGCGAAAATTCGCATTAGTGAGGGCTGAGAGCTATAAACTCTATTCATACTGTTTCTCCTTGAAACTGTGGTGGAGTTCTTGACTTGAAAATTGTACTACTTGAACACGTTTTGATTTTGTTCAACCAGCAGTGAAGAAAACCAGATTCCATTACACCAATTTTTTAGAAGAAATTTGTCTGAGCCAGCCAAATAAAGCGGTACAGTCACCAACCTTGAAATGCAGGGATGATTTCAAATGGGAATAACCAAAAGTGAATTGCCTCTCTATGGCTCGCTTGTTCTGACTACTCGCTATTCGCTACCTCGCTACTCGCTCTTACCATTTGCGACCAGGCATCCACCGCGTCTTTCAATTTCTCCGGCGTAAACGGTTTGGTAATCACGCCATCCATTCCGGCTTCATAACAGGCTTGCTCGTCTTCGGGCATGGCATTGGCGGTGACGGCAATAATCGGAAGGTGCTGGGAACCGGTTTCTTTGCGCCGGATTTCACGGGTAGCGGTAAAGCCATCCATCACAGGCATTTGACAGTCCATAAATATCAACTGGTATGAATCATGCTGAATTGCGTCGAGGGCTTCCTGGCCATTATTCGCAACATCGGCTTCAATTCCGAGCTTTTTCAGGAGACTCACAATCACTTTTTGATTCAGGCGGTTGTCTTCCACCACCAGGACCTTTTCAATGAGCGAGGTGATTCCGATGGGTTTGGGCTGGGGTGGGAATTCACTCCGGAGGTGAGTGATTGGAATGGCACCGGCTTGAAACCGTGCTGAAAAGGTAAAATTCGTTCCTCTACCGGCCTCACTGACCAGACTGATTTCACCCTGCATCAGTTCAACCAGTTGTTTTGAAATGGCAAGTCCAAGGCCGGTGCCGCCATACTGCCGGGTAATCGAAGTATCAGCCTGATAAAACTTTTCAAACAGGTGGATTTGCGCCTCAGGGGTAATTCCAATCCCCGTATCATCAATCTCAAACAGGAGCAAATACTTATCTCCGCCGGAATATTCTTCAAGTTGAACTGAAAGGGTTACGCTTCCCTGTTCAGTAAACTTCACCGCATTTCCGACCAGATTATTCAAAATCTGCCGTAACCGGACGGGATCCCCTTTGAGCCAATTTGGAACTTCGGGGGCGACCTCCAGCGTCAGGTCAATCTCCTTTTTGGTTGCCACTGGTTGAAACAACCGAATGACCTCTTCCAGCAGCGGGCGCAGCTCAAAATCAACCACATCCAGTTTGAGCTTACCAGCTTCGATTTTGGAAATATCCAATATGTCGTTGATTACGGTGATCAGCGCTTCGGCTGAGATTTTGATGGTCTCGGCATATTCTTTTTGTTCGTTGGTCACCCCACTTTTGAGCAGAAGCGACGCCATTCCGAGCACGCCATTCATGGGGGTTCGAATTTCGTGGCTCATATTGGCCAGAAACGCGCTTTTTGCCTGGCTGGCTTCAAGTGCTTTTTGCTCAGAGGATTGCAAGTGTTTAACGGTTTCGGAAAGTTCACCCGTCCGCTCAGCAATTCGGTTCTCCAGGATCAAATTTTGCTGATGTAAGGCTCGAACTCGCCATTGGACCACCAAACCAATCATTCCAATCAAGGCCAGAACGTAGCCAATCAAGGCCCACCAGGTCCGCCAGTAAGGTGTGGCAATACTCAGCTTGAGGGTTGCCCCAGTTTCATTCCAAACTCCATCATTGTTTGAAGCCAGAACTCGGAAGGTATAGTGCCCCGACGGAAGATTAGTGTAATAGGCCGTCCGGCGATTGCCAGGATCAATCAATTGTGGGTCAAACCCAACCAGTTGAACTCGAAATTGCACCTTTTCCGGAGCCACAAAGCTCAAGGCGGTGTACTTGATTTCGAGCGTGTTTTCCTGAAACGAAAGGTTGATAGGTAACTGGAGTGAAACTGGTTTTCCACTGGCCAAAATCGCCTCCAGGTGGACTTCAGGTTGGAGCTGATTGATCGGCACGTTCAATGGATCAACCACCACCACCCCACCCAGGGTCGGAAACCAAAGCCGGCCATCAGCCGTTTGGCACCCTTGCCCGGAACCCGTGCATTCTTCATTGGGCATGCCGTCAGCCTTGCCATACTGTTTGATTGAAACCCGATCTCGCTGGTGATCGGCAACCTCGTTTAACTCTTGACTTGAAACGGAAAAAATCCCGCTGTTTCCCCCAATCCAGAAATTTCCAAGGCTATCTGGCTGAATGGCATAATAATTTTCGCCCCACAACCCATGTTTCGCCCCCAAAATGTCGAGCTGATTGTTTTTCAATCGCACCAGTCCGTTATTGGTGGTAATCCAAACTGTACCGGGCGGCTCGATAAAGGTGGAAAACACCACATCACTCGGCAGGCCCGTGCGGCTGGTGTAGGATTTGAAAGTTCCATTTGAAAAGTAATTGACACCACCGCCGTTGGTGGCAATCCAGAGTCCGCCATTTGGGTCGGCTTCAATGGCCATAATCGAACCGACTGAGAGCCCATCATTGGTGGTATACACCCGCCATCCCTGATCACTCAGACAACACAAGCCGTTTGAAGTTCCAATCCACAAATTGCCCAAGGTGTCGGCACACAGCGCGCGAATCTTTCGATTTGGCAAAGGATGGGCTGAAAACGGAAGATACTCAGCTTTGTCACCTCTGATTTTCACTTCAAATAACCCGGTTTCATTGGTTCCAACCCACAACCGGCCTTTTCGATCACGGGCCACACATCGGACAATCGCCCCCTGGTCCTTTTCACCCATTGGAAACGGAGTCAGGTGACCATCACGCCACAGATTCAAACCATTCTGGGTGCAAATCCACACACCAACCCCCGAGTCGGGATAAATTTGCCAGACGGTTTCATCCAGTAACCCTTCTTTCGGTGTGTACAGCCAAAATTTTCCGTCATGCAGGCAGTTTAACCCGGCGCGATAGGCTCCGATCCACAAATTGCCCTCCTGATCCACCACCATTGATTGGATTGAATTATCCGTGAGCCCATCCGTGGTTGAAAAAAAGGACAACTGCCCATCGTGATAGCGGGCCACACCCAGCCCGTCAGTGGCGAGCCAGAGGTTCCCATCGAAATCTTCGCAGATCGCGGTGATGGTGCTGTGAAACGGACGATCCGAGAGCTTGATCACTTCGCGTTGTTCACCGCTGACCCGCATCAGAGTCCCGCCCGTGTGGCCAATCCAGAGCGTTCCGGTATGGTCAAAAGCCAGCGCACGCACCATTCCAGCCACCCAGTTGATTCGTTCGCCAACGAGTTTGGCCGCACCAGGAGTAACCCGATGCAAACCAGAGTCAGAGGCAATGAAAACCGTACCATCCGGCGCGGTCACGATTTTATAGATACTCCCAAACGGCTGGCCGTCGCTGGTGACAATCGTTTCCAGACGAAGAGTGCCTTTTCGTGACAGGCATTGAACCCCTAACCGGGTTCCGATCCAGAGGTTTCCGGTCGCATCAGTCTGCAGGGTCGTCACAATCTGAGACAGCAAGCCCTGGTTGGTATCGTAGGTTCGCCACTCCCCAGCCCGGTAGGCCATCAGTCCACCGCCATTGGTGCCAATCCAGAGTGTTCCCTCGGCATCTTCGGCCAGGGCCCAAATCCCATTGTTTTTCATCTGCGGAGTGTTGGTCTTGTTAAACACTGTAAACGAAGCGCCATCAAACCGAACCAGCCCGTCATAAGTGCCAATCCAGAGGTAATGGTCTCGGGTTTGGAGCAAGGACAAAATGGCATTTGAAGGGAGTCCTTGATCCTTGGACCAGGTGCGATGAATGTACTGGGTGATGGCTTTACGAGGGTTGAGGGCTGTCACCGGCGTTGAAAACCAGGGCAGCAAGACGGCACATACCAGGATAACCCATCCTAGAACTCGCCTGATGGGAGAAAAATAATCCGGAACACAGTGCGCCATCTGCATGAGGTTTTTGCCGGAAGGAAGACAGACTAAACCCAGAAGGTTTGATGAGGGGTACTGGATTTGAAGGGAAAGGAACCGAGTGAATCCCCATCATAGCAGAAGCACACAAGTATGAAGAATTCTGAAAAGAAGATTTACTCCTGATACGCCGCCGGAAAGATACGGGTAAAGGCGTGTTTGAGCCATTTAACCACGTGCTGGCGCTCAGAAACACTCCGGGGCATGGTCACAAAATACCCAAAACGACTTTCAAGCCAGCCAATATTGAGTTGTTCCATATGTCCAATTCGGGTCTGGTGGGTTTTTCCAATCTCATACAGGTCAATTTTGACCAGTGTGGCAAATTGTGGCTCCCGTTGATAGAGCACATAAATCGGAAATCGTCGGGCATAGGCACCGTCACCAAAGGACAGAGTAAACCGGACCCAAAATTGGTACCGTTCGTCCAGATATCCAACTGTGCACTGAAATTGTTCGGATTCCTGGATTAACTGGGCGATAAACTCCCGAACAGCACGGCAGTTGACATTAAACTGTTTGAAGAGTTCAGCATGATGGCGAATTGCATTAAGGTCTCGATGGCGTTGCTGGTCAAGTGCATTCCTTGCTTGTTGAGCCACGTCTTGTGTCAAGTTGATAATTTCTGCTGCTTCCTCATATAAAAAATTCAGGTCAAACTCTTTTTCATCGTTCACCGATGGCACCCGAACAGGTATGGGCCTTCCAAGAGGTTGGTTGGAATCAGGACCCGCCACTGAAAATAAATTTTTTGAATCATTTGGTCTTTTTTGTGTCGCCGAAAAGTCAGTCTTTAGATTGCGACCCATTTCAGTTGAAAACGCCCGATGAAACATAGCTGGTAAAATCCTTTCATCAAACCTGATGGCCGGTTGGCCAGGTGACCGCAGGAAGACCGTCCAGCTTTATCTGCAACTGGTGTTCCATTTCCAACCCAAAGGGAATAACTGGTTGAAAAAGCCAACCTGACCCTGCATAACCCCTTTCATATCAATTTTTTCCATTGGATAACCTGAGCTATTCCAGATTTCTGCATTCAAATCAGGACTCTGTCGAAATTTAATCAATTGGATAGACTGAACTATCCGATTGGATAGTTATTGGTACCGGAATTCAAAGTTGGGATGAACGGGAAAGTTAGCTAGGCTAGGATCCAAAGCTCGAACTTTTCAATTGATGAAAGGAAAAACCGATGGATTTCAAACTCTCCAATAAGACTGCCCTGGTCAGTGGTTCAACGGCTGGAATTGGACTCGCGATTGCGCGGTCGCTGGCTCAGGAAGGCGCCACGGTGATTGTCAACGGTCGAACAGTCGCGCGGGTTGCAACGGCCATTGATACACTTCTGGCAGAGCTCCCGACGGCCAAACTGGTTGGACTGGCGGTGGACCTGTCAACCGCCGAAGGCGTCCAGACCTGTGTGTCCAAACACCCGGAAATTGACATTCTGGTCAACAACCTGGGGATTTTTGAACCGAAACCCTTCCTGGAAATTCCAGATGCCGACTGGCAACGCTTTTTTGAGGTCAATGTGTTGAGTGGTGTGCGGTTGAGTCGGGCCTACCTGCCGGGAATGCTGGCCCGGAACTGGGGGCGGCTCATCTTTATTTCGAGCGAATCGGGCGTCAACATCCCCGCCGAGATGATCCATTACGGCATGACCAAAACCGCACAACTGGCGGTTGCCCGTGGACTGGCCGAAACGACGGCGGGAACCGGCGTCACCGTCAATTCAGTCCTGCCGGGACCAACCCGGTCGGAAGGCGTTGAAGAATTCCTGCAAAGTATGACGCTCCATCAAGGTATCTCGCTGGAAACGCTTGAAAAGCAATTTTTTGAAACGGTTCGGCCTTCGTCGCTCTTGAAGCGCTTTGCCACTGTCGAAGAAGTCGCCAACCTGGTGACCTATGTGGCCAGCGAACTTTCGTCAGCCACCAACGGTGCGGCCCTGCGCGTGGACGGCGGGTGCGTGCGAAGTGTGATTTAACCAAACAGGCTGAACCTGAAGGATGAAAGACAGCCCGTTGCTTACCCCATCAGGTTCGGCCAACTTTTCACGAAATTCTCTCAAATATCTGATTTTGATCAAGTTGCACTCTTGTCCGAGTTGGACTATCCTGCCGGCTTATACCAGTTTGTAGTCAGTAGGTCGTAGTCAGTAGTTCACTAACTTCAATTGATTGAATTACTTGACGGTTTTCTAATACGATCACTTCATTCCAAAATGGTATTATCTCAATTCCTTCACTATTTTCGCAGCCGAAGACACCCTGTTCAGTCTATGAAAGCCACGACGTTGCACGCAGCATTAAACCTTTTGAACCCTGACCATGTGCTCAGTACGAAGGAAGAACTCGACGAATTTTTTGTCTCACGTTCCGCCAGCCCGAGCAAATATGTGAAAGTTTTGATTTCCCAATCTCAAGCTCAGGAAAAGTTTCTCTTTACCGGTCATCGAGGAAGCGGAAAAAGTACTGAACTTGCGAAGCTCGCCGTAGAGTTGCTCCAATCAACCGAGCCTTTCTTTTTCCCGGTCAACTATTCAGTCAAAAGTATTTTGAATTTGTTTGATTTAACCTACGTGGATGTCTTGCTTTCCATTGGCCTGCAATTGTTTGAGAAAGTGACTGGTCAGAACATGCCGATCAGCCAGGCCGTGCTGACAAACATCTTGAATTTTACAAAGAGCATTTCAACTGAATTTCAAATGGGAATTGCAAAACAAGTTGAACCGGGCTTTGAAATCAGTTTGTATGCCGCCAAATTATCAACCAAATTACGGGTTGAAGATAGTACCCGCTTGACCGTTCGTGAAACGCTGAGTCATCGCATCTCCGATTTATTGGAAAACATTGATTTACTGGTGCGTGAAATTGAGCGAACCACCCACCGCCGAACGGTCATCATCGTGGAAGATCTTGATAAAACAGATCTTGGTGTTGCCAAAAAGCTGTTTTACGAGTATGCCTCGTCGCTGCTCTCACCCCAGGTCAGGGTCATTTACACGTTTCCGACTGCCCTGAGACACGATAACGATTTTATGCAGGTGGGATCAAACTTCTCAAACACCTTCATCTTTCCAAACCTGAAACTGGATCAGTTTGATGGAACTCCTGATACCACCGGACGGGCCCAGCTCCGGGAAATGATCACCCGGCGTGTTGATTCTCAACTCTTTGACGATGAAGCGCTTGACGAACTGGTTCAGTCAAGTAGCGGCCTTCCCCGTGAATTACTGGCGCTTGGTCGCCGGGCCTGTCTTGACGCTCTGGTTCAAGGGAAAACCAGAATTCAGATTGATCAGGTAAGGCTTGCCGTCGGGGCAAAGTGCCGGGATTACCAAACCTTGCTGACAACCGAGCAACTTGACCTCTTATCAGAGATTAAAACGACCCGGCGGATTAAAAATGATGGGGCTCATCAAGCGTTACTCCATAATCTGAGCGTGCTGGAATATCGCAACGATACGGTGTGGTATGATGTCAATGCCATTGTCAAAACACTGCTTCCCTGAATTTCGGAGACATTCTGATGTCAATTTCCAGTTCCACGCGCTCATCATTTCAGGCTGAAATTGCCGAAGCACTTCGCGGACTGGAAATCCTGATCGAACATACCACCGTCCACATTCTGGCCTTTATTCGCTATCAAAGAACTTCGGAACGGGAAACCGCGCTGACTTTGCTTCGTGAACACGTGAAGATTCCGGTTTGGGAATTCAGATTGTCGCCTGAACAAGACGACCCGATCAAATTGCTGTTTGAAGTTCCCGCCCCGCCCCGCGCCTGTGTCATTTTTTACGATGCCGAAAACGCACTGCCCCGGCTGGCCGGCTATGTCAACCTCCAGCGGGAACGGCTGACCGAAGTCCCGCACGCGGTCCTGTTTTGCGTTCGGGAATATGGTCTCCGGGAAATCGGACTTCACGCACCTGATTTTTTTTCCTGGAGCAGCGGAACCTGGGACATCACAACTCAGTCTCCAATCTCCGAGATTGAAATCCCACTGATGCCACTTGATGACCTGAGTGGCTTCAGAAATCGTGAGGAAGCTGAACAGAAACTTCATTTGTCTCAAGAGCTTTATGACGAATACAGTCAGCAGGAAAAGCCGGATCAGGTGTTTCTCGCTGATACATTACAGAAACAGGCTTCGGCGCTGTATTTTCTAGGACGATACAAAGAAAGTTTGCCGTTGTTGGAACAATCACTCACGATGTATGAATCACACCTTGGGCTCAACCATCAAAAAACTGTGATCGGGCTGACCACCCTGGCGGGTATGTATGGATTGAATGGGTCTTTCATTGAAGCTGAAAAAATGCTGAACCAGGCCGTGGAACTGAGTGCCCAATTCGATCCGGCAACAATTGTAAACTCCTTGCAGGCGCTCTCCGCTTTGTACAATTCACAGAAGAAATTTCAAGCCGCCCGTGACTTGCTGGACAGAGCACTGGTGATTTGCAGAAAGTCATTTGGCGATAACCACCCGACAACAGCCAGAAGTTTAAGTTACCTTGGCGCCTGGGCTTATAATCAAATGCGGTTTTCGGAAGCAATTGCCTACCTTGACGAAGCCCTGACTATTCGTGAAAAAGTCTTCGGAAAACAGCATCCAGCAACAGGTCAGATTCTGAACAACCTGGCGGTTCTTCATTCAGCCCAGGGAGAATTTGAAACGGCGAGAAACTTCTATGAGCAAGGATTAAACATTTGGAAGGCGACGTTGGGGGAAGATCATCCTTATACAGTGGTATTGATGAGAAACTATGCTGATTTGCTCCGTGACCTTGGTCATATGGAAGAGGCCAAACGGCTGGAAGAGAAAGTCGCTGGCGCCCGGTAGAATCCAGTTGAGCAAAATCAGAAAATACCCTACTTTGCACCTCACACTTGCCCCGACATCTTCAGCAACTTCAGCTTTTAACCAGCCCACCATGAGTTCCCAAGCACACACTGCGGCCCAGGCCATTTTCGCAGGTTTCGAAACCTATCAGCATACATTTCATGCCATCACGATCCGTGCCCAGACACGTTTTGAGCACCGCGACTGGCTCGGGATGCAAAACGATGCCGTTGAACGCCTGAACCTGTATAAAGCCACGGTGGATCAGGTCGTGGCCAATGTCCGGGCAGTTTTAAGCAACGATCTTGAAACCATCAAAACCTGGGAAGAAATGAAAAGCCTGTATTCGCAGTTGATTATCTGTCGTGATGACTGGGAACAGGCAGAAACTTACTTTAACTCCATCACCCGGCGGATTTTTGCCACGGTCGGGGTGAATCCAAGAATCGAGTTTGTTGATACTGATTATTCCATTCCTCCAAACCTTGCGAAACATTCGGTGTATCGCCGTTATCCGTTTCATCCGAATCGAACACAACTCGTCGAGTTGATTTTGAGGGATGTTCCCTTTGCCACGCCGTTTGAAAACCTTCACCGGGACGCGCAACTGGTCTCAAATCAGTTGGAACGACATCTCGAAGAAATTCACGCCTGGCCCTATGTTGAACAAGCCGAAGTCGTATCCGCCGTATTTTATCGCGGTCAGGAAGCCTATCTGGTCGGAAGGCTCCGCTGTGGCGCCAATCTGGTGCCGCTGGTGCTGGTCCTGATCAATACTCCGACGGGTGTGGTAGTTGATGCCGTGCTCTTTGAAGAAAATGACATCAGCATGATCTTTAGCTTTACCCGGTCGTATTTTCACGTCGAAGTGGATCGCCCGCATGATCTGGTGGCATTTCTCAAATCAATTTTGCCGCGCAAACCCAAAGCCGAACTCTATAACGCCATTGGCTACAATAAGCATGGGAAAACCGTGCTCTATCGGGATTTGCTCCACCATCTGGCGCATAGCAAGGAAAATTTTGAAATTGCCCGCGGTGAACGAGGCATGGTGATGATTGTCTTTACCCTGCCGCATTACGATCTGGTATTTAAGATCATTAAAGATCAGTTTACCTATCCGAAAACTGCCACTCGCCAGGAAGTCATTTCCAAATACCAGCTTGTTTCAAAACACGACCGCGCCGGGCGACTGATTGACGCCCAGGAATATGAATTTCTTGAACTGGAGCGCCGTCGCTTTTCGGAGGAATTACTGGACGAACTCCTCAACGTCGCTGGCCAAACCGTCAAAATCGAAGGCGATTGGGTCATCATCAAACATGTTTTTCTGGAACGCCGGGTCACCCCCCTGAATGTATTTTTGCGGGAAGCCAAACCAGCCCAGGCCGAGGCTGCCGTGATTGATTACGGCAATTCAATTAAAGATTTGATCTCAACCAATATCTTCCCTGGCGATATTCTGCTCAAAAACTTTGGCGTCACTCGCCACGGACGGGTGGTTTTTTATGATTATGACGAATTGTGCCTTTTGACCGACTGTATCTTTCGAAAGATTCCGCGTGGTCGGTCCTATGAAGATGATATTTCGTCTGACCCCTGGTTTAGCGTCGGAGAAAATGACATCTTCCCTGAAGAATTTCAAAACTTCCTGCAGTTGACCGGAAAGCAACGCGAAGTCTTTCTTCAACTCCACGGAGACCTGTTTCAAGTCAAATTCTGGAAGTCCATCCAGGATCGGTTGCGGGCTGGCGAAGTCATTCGAATCTTGCCTTACCTGCCGGATAAAAGCCTGACAAGGTGACAGAATGACAAGGTGACAAAGTGACTGGGTGACAAGGTGACTGGGTGACAGAGTGACTGGGTGACAAGGTGACTGGGTGACAGAATGACAGGGGGACAGGGGGACAGAATGACAGGGGGACAGGGGACAAGGTGACAAATCAGCATCTTTGTCAAAAAGTCACCTTGTCACCTTGTCAAAAAGTCACCTTGTCAAAAAGTCACCTTCCCCGCGTTGTCCCTGAAGCGTGACCACAAGGCGGCGGGAACCGCCGTTGTTGCGGTGCTCACAGAGGTAAATTCCTTGCCACGTTCCAAGATTGAATCGGCCACGGGTAATGGGCACCGTCACACTGCTGCCCAAAATTGAAGCTTTTAAATGTGCCGGCATGTCATCTGGGCCTTCGTCGGTGTGCCGGTAATAACGGGCGTTTTCGGGAACCATCACATTGAAATGGCTTTCAAAATCTCGCAGGACATCCGGCGAGGCATTTTCATTGATCGTGAGCGACGCCGAAGTGTGGCACATGAAGATGTGGGCCAGTCCAATGGTAAAGGTTTCAAATTCTGGGATTTGCCGGAGAATCTCCCTGGTAATCAGATGAAACCCGCGCGGTTTGGGGGAAAGCACAATTTCGCGTTGTAGCCAGTCGGTCATAGGTGGATGCGTTCCTTTGGAGGTGGAATTTCCGGAAATTATGCCGGTCAACAGCTCAGAATGAAACCCTCATCGTGCCTTTGCTTCCCTGACTGGTTGGGGTGGTGGCGATTTCTTCAAGTCGAAAAGATGTATTTAGAATACAATTTTAAATAGTTGACTCGTGCCAAAAAATATGTATTCTAAATGCAACTTTTGATTTGCCGCAATTTTATACTTTTTCAAACTGAGGTATGGATTAATGTCAAATTTGTATCAGGAATTAGGTGGTCAGGCCGCAGTTGATGCCGCGGTTGAATTGTTTTACCGGAAAGTGTTAGTGGATGATCGGATTTCCCACTTTTTTGATGGGGTTGATATGGATCACCAAATCGCCAAACAAAAAGCTTTCTTAACGATGGCGTTTGGCGGGCCACATAATTATTCCGGGCTTGATATGCGCAAAGGTCATGCGCATCTGGTCGAACGCGGGTTGAATGACACGCACTTTGACGCCGTGGTGGAAAACCTTGGCGCCACCCTGACCGAACTGGGCGTAAGCCAGGAATTGATCAACCAGGTTGCCGCAATTGCCGAATCCACCCGGGCCGACGTGCTGTCCCGTTAGAATGTATGCCCCCCGGATCCCTCCCCATTTGTGAGCGGTCCGCCAGTTGGGTTCCAATTGTCTGAAACTGGAACCCAACTGTTTGTTTCTTTTTGCTTCTTCTGATTGTAATTTTAATCGTTCGAAGTCTCAATCAAATTTATGATTCTAAACAGTTGAAAGAATTAAGGTTGTCAATATTTTTATTTTAGAAGTAGCTTCCAGAAATTGAAACAATTTTGCCGCCATCTTGAACGAGCGCACTCATCACAATCAAATTCACCTATGCCAACAATTTCATACAAAGATCATTCATTTTCACTTGAAGCAAATGAAACGGTCCTCGATTGCCTGCTTCGTGAAGGCCAGTCAGTGTCGTATTCCTGTCGGACCGGCGTGTGCCAGTCGTGCCTGATGAAAGCCGCCCAGGGCACGCCTTCCGCCGAAGCCCAGGCGGGGTTGCGCGATACGCTCAAACTTCAAGGGTATTTTATGGCCTGTAAATGGAAGCCGGCTGACAATGTGACGGTTTGCGGCGCCGAAGATCTCACGTTTCAGGCAACCCTGGTCGGAAAGGAGCTGTTGTCTGAGACGGTGCTCAAAGTGCTTCTTCAATCCAACTCACCCTTTTCGTACCAGTCCGGGCAATATCTGACACTCATTCGCCCCGATGGATTGGCCCGAAGTTACTCAATTGCCAGTTTGCCGCGGGAATCAATGATTGAACTTCACGTGCGAATCATTCCAAATGGCCAAATGAGTTCCTGGTTGCTCGACGAAGCCCAACCAGGGACGCCCCTCACCTTTCGGGGTCCGTTTGGAACCTGTTTTTATCTTCCGGACCGTCCCGAGCAACCGTTGCTCCTGGTTGGAACCGGAACCGGGCTGGCGCCATTGTATGGCATCGCCCGCGATGCACTGACCCAAAACCACAAAGGACCAATCTGGTTGTTTCACGGGGCGTTAACCGGCAAAGGATTGTATCTGGTCAATCAACTTCGCGAACTGGCGGCACGATTCCCACAGTTTCAATACCAACCGACCCTTTTACACGAAGATGAACAGCTTGAGTATCCGGTTTTGACTGGTTCGCTCGACACCATCGTGATGTCACAATTCCCACAATTGAAGTCAATGCGGGCGTTTTTGTGCGGGGATCCGGATATTGTCAACCGATTACGGAAAAAGTTCTTTCTCGCGGGCCTCTCGTTGCGCGATATTTACGCTGATGCCTTTGTTCCAAGTAGCCCCACCTGAAGGCGTTCATCTTTTCAGAGGAGACCTCTGATCGTGCATTTGACCTATCGAACCGATTATTCAATTCGAGTGCTGTTGTATCTGGCGCTCCATCCAGAGCGGCTGGTCACAACCAAAGAAATCAGCGAGGTATATGGAATTTCGAAGAATCACCTCGTCCGGGTGGTTCTGCACCTGAGCAAGTGCAATTTTATCGAAAATCACCCAGGCCGGACCGGCGGGGTTAAGCTGGCTCGCCCGGCTGACTCGATTACCATTGGGGAAGTCGTTCGGCTCACGGAGCCGGATTTTCACCTGGTTGAATGCTTTAATGAAGTTGACAACACCTGCCCGATCATTTCCGTTTGCGGGCTGAAAGGCGTACTCAAAAAAGCCAATAGTGCCTTTTTGGTGGTGCTGGATAGTTTCACGCTGGCTGATCTGGTCAAAGGTTCGCCCCAAAACCTCAAGGCTGTTTTACAAATTGGCACGCTCACGGAAAAAAGACCCCGCACCTCAGCCAAAAAACGTCAACCCGCCAGGAGTGACGAAATCTGAGGTGGTAAAACGGCAATTCGTATTTGATACATCTGGCTCAATGTATGGTAACTCCGACTGGAATAAAACAGTGTCATTCGGTCAGGGCTGATGACGGCACTGTCTTCAAATCCAAAGGAATTGACCAGGGGGCCTAAATTTTGGGCGGCTGACCAGTGGCCGTTTTCCCTGACGGCAACGTAGAGATCATCCCCACCAAACCCGCCAGGCCGGGTTGAACTCAGCAGAATAAATCGTTCCCGAGGGTCAACATAACTTGGCCATTCATCAAATTTGGTAAGTACCTTGTCATAAGTTTCCTGAGATATTGGGTTTGGTAAGTGTTTGATTCTTTTCGTGTAGTTCGTGTGTTTCGTGGTTAAAATGTCTGGAAATTTTCGGTAAGGTACTTATTGAGATCGCCCGCTAATTTGACCACCTTCCCCACTGAATCCCCCTTGAGTTCAGCGCAATAAATGTCCCAGGAGCCATCACGATTTGACGAAAAGTAGAGTTTTCCGGCAGCTTTGGCACTGACACAGCATTCCAACTGGCCTGAGTTCACCGGTTCATCCACGGGGTTGGGGGCATTCCAGCCGTTCACTTTCCGTTGGGCAACCCACAGATTCCAGGGATCGCTGTTTTTCTTTCCGGGAATTGGTCGCTGAGAGGTAAAAAACATCCGATCCTGCGCCGGGTTGAGTGACGCACTGAGATCAGATTTCTGGTCAGAAAACAAAACCGGCAAGGGTGGTGACCACTTTCCTCCGATCAGTTGCGAGGAAACCAGCGTCGTCGAACTGAAATCAGGCGCCGAGTAGGTAATAAAAAGCGTCTTTCCGTCCCGGCTGATATCAGAAAGTGAATTGTGAACTCCGGCCTGGTTGAGCCCGGAAATCACCCGCCCTGACTGAGATTCGGGCCTGAAATGACCGTTTTTTTGACCACCAGCACCCTGAGAGAAAGACGGAGGCGCACAAAACCAGACAATCCCCACCAGACACACAATGAGGGCACGCATTGGAAAACTTCCTATAAAGCGGCAGATCTCTACCGCCCAGCGAGCCATACACAAAAGCTCAATCTGGCCGAAAGGACTCCGCCTGGAGTAGCGGCCTGGTCGGCAAATGAAAAACGATATGGACGATGGAAGGGGGGAACCCGAAGGGAGGCGGCGGCAACGGCCTCCCGGTCAAACCATGGGTGAGACACAACGCGTAATCGAAGGGGCCTGGCCAAATCACAGTTACAGATCGGTTTCCGGTTCAGGTAATTTTCGGGTTTCCAATACATACAGTAACAATTGCCGGGCGACCGTAATCAATCGGGTTGAGTTCTTCCACCGTTCAATCAAGGCGTTCACTCGATCCTGGACTTGTTTATTGTTGTGCAATTGCAACTCAGTGTTCAGATACCGGATTTCCCGCAGCAACTCGTGCCGCTCACGGCGGTATTGAGTGACCAGGCGATATTGTTCACACAAGAATTGTTCCACCGCCCGCGCAGTATGCAGTCGAGAGACTTTGCTTTCGGCATACTCTGAATTGCGATGTGAGGAATTTTGTCGATTCCGGTGATGCGATGATGGAGCATTGGCTTCACGAATCGCAGCTTGAGACATAGGTAGTTCCTTTCAAAAAAAGATAAAATTTCGCTCGTGCCACACCATTCACAGTGTGACGGTTGATTTCCCCCTGGTACCCGGTTGAAGGGTGCCTCCGACGTAACATCCAACCCCTGGGCGACAGGAAAACTTCCCTGGCCTCTCAACACGTGGAGACAATGGGCTTTTGGTGCAGCAACCAAAGCGGAGCGTAGTCTGATACTAACGAGTTTGTTGGCAAGCCTGAATCAGTTTTGCCGAAACTTTTGCGTTTTCAGTTGTCGTGGATTTTTTGAGAGATTTATGAAAGAAGGACTATAGCAGAAAAATTTGAACCGAAGTCAACTTTTTTTTTCGGAGCCTGGCCAGTCAGTCCACAAAATTTTCAAATTTATCGCGCGGAGGGGCGACAATCGCTCCACCCGCTTCGCGAGTTCAATCACTCAATTTCCAAATAGCCTTTCAGTTCCCAGAAAAAAAAACACTTTACGACAAGCAACCTTCGGTGGACAATGCGGAGTTCGCACCCCAAAGGACATCCATAATAATCCAAAAGAGGCGTTCAATGTTTGATTTCATCATTGTTGGAGGCGGGTCCGCTGGTTGTGTGCTGGCCCACCGTCTGACTGAAGATTCTACCCTGCGTGTGTTACTTATTGAAGCAGGTGGCCCAGATAAACAACGCGAAATTCATATTCCAGCAGCGTTTTCAAAAATCTTTCACAGCCCGGCTGACTGGGCGTACTTGACCGACCCACAGCCTGAATTAAATAACCGTCAGTTATACTGGCCGCGTGGCAAAGTTCTCGGCGGCTCTAGTGCCATCAACGCCATGATTTATAGCCGGGCCAACCGGGTTGACCACGATCACTGGCAGGAGCTTGGGTTAAACGGCTGGGGCTATACCACCATGCTCTCCTGGTATAAAAAATCGGAAAACCAGGAACGTGGCGCCTCTGAATTCCACGGCGTCGGTGGCCCGCTCAACGTCGCCGACCTGCGAACCGTCAATCCGTTAACCAAAGCCTTTGTCGAAGCCGGTGTTGAAGTCGGAATGACCAGAAGTTCTGATTTCAACGGCGCCAGTCAGGAAGGAGTTGGCGTTTTTCAAGTCACTCAAAAAAATGGCAAACGCTGTAGCGCGGCCACTGGCTATCTGACACCGATTTTGAAACGTCCCAATCTGACGGTGTGGACCAATTGTCTGGTAAAACGCATTCTCTTTGAAGGAACCCAGGCCGTCGGTGTCGAATACCTGCGTCAGGGCAAAACCGAGCAGGTTCGTGTCAACCGGGAAATCCTGCTGTGCGGCGGGTCAATCAATTCACCGCAAACGCTCATGATTTCAGGGGTTGGACCAGCCAGTCATTTGCGGGAATTTAATATTCCAGTCGTGCTTGACCTGCCGGGTGTCGGCCAGAATTTACAGGATCACCTGTTGCTGGCCGTCACCTATGAATGCAAAAAGCCGGTTTCGCTCGCCGGCGCCGAATCAATCGGCAATGTCTTGCAATATTTACTGTTCCACAAGGGGATGCTCACTTCGAACATCGGCGAAGGTGGAGGCTTTTTCAAAACCCGGTCTAACCTGCGTGGACCGGATTTCGAATATATGTTTGGGCCAACCTTTTATATGAACCATGGGTTTTCCAATCCAAAGGGTCATGGATTTTCCTTCGCGATTGTTCACCAGCGCCCTTTGAGCCAGGGGAAATTGTACCTTCGTTCGGCTAGCCCGGAAGCACCACCCTCAATTCAGCCCTACTACCTTTCCGACCCGGCAGACCAGCAATTCTTTATCGAAGCGGTCAAAATCGCCCGCCATCTGGCTCAGGCCAAAGCATTTGACCCGTTTCGTGGCAAGGAAGTCTGGCCTGGCCCTGACCGGACCCGCGATGCCGCCGTATTGGAATTCGCCCGCTCAGCCCTGGAGACCTGCTATCACCCAATCGGCACTTGCAAAGCGGGAACTGACTCGATGGCCGTAGTTGACCCCACGTTTCGCGTCCGAGGCATTGAAAACCTGCGCGTGATTGATGCGTCGGTCATTCCAACCATTTTCAGCGGCCATCCAAACGCGGTCGTGATTGCCCTGGCTGAAATGGCGGCCAGTTCCCTTCGCTCGGCAAACTGATGAAACACGGCAAACCCAAACACCCATTTCAACTCATTCACGGGGGGAGGCTGGATGAAACACCCGGCCTGCTTCCTCCCTCAACTGATTTGTTTTTGAAAGCCGCGGTGGCGGGGAAACGCACACCGGACGTGCTTTCACTCAGGCCGGATTCTTTATCAATTTCTGAATTTGCCGAACTGACTGGGGTTGAACCACACGTGATCCGATATTGGGAGCAGGAATTTCAGGAATTGAAGCCGGCTAGTGATGAGCAGGGCAATCTCCGATTTGATTGCCAGGCCGTGGAAATTGCCCGACGGATCAAACAGCTCCGTGATACTGACCAATTCACTATCTCCCAGATAAAGAAAATCATCCGCAAAGAGTTTGGAAAATAAGAAAAAGCTCAGAGTAACGCCTTCAGGCGTGAGGAGTGCCAGGCGGAACGGAAGAAAGAATCTCTCGTCTAAAGACGATACTCGGAACTTTTTGCTGAACAGAAAAACTCCACCACTCGACCAGCCACAGCCTCCTGCCCGCGGGGGATTGGGACGCGGACGTTTTCTTCCTGGCGTCCAGTTCGAGTGACAAACGAGTAGGTAAACTCAAGCAACAGCGGATCTGCATCCAGAACTCTGACTGAGTCAATGCTGGCACTGAAAAAATTCCAGGAGTGAAAGTCACCATTGATATAAACACCATCCATTGAAATGATGGTTTCGCCAATGGTTTCCTGGTTTTTGGCATACCGGAGCCGGGGCAGAACCAGCACAAGCAACCCAATAAATGCCATCAAACCCATCAAGCCCAGAAAAACAATGCCGCCGGCCTTTGGATCTGCAATGAAAAAGATCCCGCCGATGATGATCGAGATCACGACCGTCAGAATAAACAACGGTACTTTTTCAGATTTGGCAATTTGAAACTCAGTCTCAGCGAAGCGATGCCATTCGTCCGGAGCATAGCGCCACCAGACCAGCACCCGGTCCCCAGAAAACATTCGATCCAGGGTTCTGGCTCGATTGGCATACATAATGCCTCCGATCAAACCAACTCGTGTTTTACCAATTGAGAAAGTGAGGTGACAAAAGAAGGCCCGATCAGGAAAAATGGGAAGATATGAAAAAAACAATACTCAAATTTCCAAATGATCAAGGCCGGGAAGCAGTATATCTGGCCGGAATGGCAGTGA
>JACQXX010000156.1 GCA_016208495.1 Acidobacteriota bacterium
GCGATTGCCCGATTTCAAAATAGACAAGAAGAAATTTTGGCGTTGTGTGGGTTGAAGGAGGCGGCATAAGTTACCTTAGCCTCTTCTTATTACTGAATAATGACGCACTTGTCCTGGAAATATTTATCTGAAAAGCTATAGCTCAGGATGTGGGATGCGCTTTAATTTGGAATGTGAAAGACCAGTTTATTGTGATGGTGAGTTGTCTTTTCTCAACGCGGAATGAAATTGCCTTTTTCCGGAGAAACATCACCATTCTCGGGCGGGCACTCACTCAGGAAAAGTCGTCAGAATTATGAACCACCAAAATTGTCATGACCAGGCCGGAATTATTTTGACGGAAGAGTCCATTCGACTCTTTGATCTTATTCCGTCACCAGTGGCGGTGGTGGGGCTGAACAAAGAGATTGTTTATGCAAATGCTGGTGTTTACCAACTGGCGCAACAGATTCGCCATGGAGAAAGTATTTCGGTTGTGGGCGACATGTTTTCTTCAGAGGTGGGGCAGGCAATTGAGCAGTTTATTGAATCTGGAGTCCAATTGGCGACCGTTTCGCTTTCAACCTCGGTGAGAGCACCGTCGCATTCTCCCAGTCTGCTTCAACTTTCCCGGCACGGCAGCACGTTTCTTCCCCATCAGGTGATATGTCTGGTCTTTCAGGAAATCCAAAACTCAGAGTCTGCGCCTCACCTGCCGGAAGGGTTTCTGGGCGGGTTGATCCAACATCTGCGAAATCCAGTGTTTGCAATGAGTTCAACCCTGGATGCTTTGGTGGCCAGATTTGGAATGACTCAAGATCAGGAACCGTTTCTGGCTGTATTGCGGGCTGAGCAGCGGCGATTAGTCAAGATGATGCAGGAAATTTTAGAATTTGAATCGCCATTGCCAGTTGAATTCTCAGAAATACCGTTTCTGACCACACTTCAGGTTGCGATTGATCATTGCCTGCCAGTTGCCAGCGAGCACACTATTTCCCTCGAACTTGCTGTATCTGATGATCTTCCATCCTTTCAACTGGATTCACAGGCGCTCCAACAAGCCTGGATTTTGCTGATCGAAGGGGCGATTCGGGCGTCGGCACCAACCCAAAAAGTCATTGTCCGTGCTTACCAGGAGAATTTTCAGTCACAACCAGGTGTAACGGTTGAGTTTTTGGATCATGGGGTATTTCTCAAAGATGGCAATCTGGCCCGATTTTGCGAGCCTTTTGTCTCAAAAAGATGCGGCGAATCTGGGCTTGGCTTTGCCATTGTGAAGCACATTGTTGATGCCCATTTTGGGAAACTTGAAGCCGCCAATTTGCCGGGCGGATTCGTCCAAATCAAAGTATGGCTTCCCGTGAAGAGAGAGCCGTCAACACATTTGGGGCTGAAAAAACCAGGGCTTGGGGCTGAGGGCTGAAGACTTCGGGCTGAAGAATTGGTTTTATTTCATCCCTCATCCTTCATCCCTCATCCCTTCTTTTGCTCCGAGCTTGCGAGTCTTTAGCCCTGAGCCCTGGTTTTTTCAGCTCATCTTCTTCAGAATTTCTTCTTTCCAGCTCAATGTAATCAATCCCTACCTCAGCGCATCTTCATCTGTTCAAGCAAAATCGTTTTGGAATGGAATCTTTGTATTAGAAAATAGTCAGGTCGTTCAATCAAAAAGACTTAGTGAACTACTGATGCCAGTTAAGAGTTGAAATTGAGACTTCAAAATCAACAACTTACAAACAGCAGATTGGACGTCTGAAATTTGAGATTTTGATAAGCCCTTTGTTTTCAACGAACGATTTTTTCAACCCTTAATTCGCATTACTGACTACTGACTACAAACTGGTGTCAAACAACCGATTTGCCATACCTGCGAATCAGAGTGATCACATTTCTCAAATCGGTCGTGTTTAGCCTGTCAATCCAATCCAGATAAGAAGTCTGTTCCTGAAACCAGGTTTCAGGATTGGGATCGGTGTCGAAAAAATATGAAATCTGTAAATTTTCAATGGGCCGGAAAAAGTGTTCGCCAGTGGGTCCTGAGCTTTCTGTGTTTGGGGATATGCGCTCCAGGCTGGATTTATCCTGCATTGGCTGGCCAGGACCAGGAACTGATTACCCGCAAACGTGTTATCGGCACTGGACCACAGTCCACTGTCGCCCAAGATCAGGAACCGCAAGGAATTGAAACCACCGCCGGAGGCATCATTACGGTTGAAGCTGAGTCACGCCAACTGACTTTTTCCGTCCTGGACCAACAGAATCGCCTGGTCAAGGGGATTACAGCCCAGGATTTTGAACTCCATGACGGCGGTGAACGCCAGGAAATTGATGTTTTTACGACTGGAAAAGGGTTGCCGGTGATGCTGGCGGTGGTGGTGGATATGAGTGCCAGCCAGGAATCGTTACTGACGGTTGAAAAGCGAGCAGTGGATGTTTTCTTCGATTCATTTTTTCGAGAAGGCCAGGACTACGGCGCCTTGCTGACCTTTCAGGGGACAACCACACTCGTAACTGGTCTGACGAGTAACCTGAAGCACTTGAAATCAGCTCTGGGGCGCATCGAACGCGAGCAACAATTCCGGGATGATGAGCCCGGTGGGATGCCTGAACTTGGTTCCAGTCTCTTTGACGCCATCGAAATCACTTCGCATGAAGTTTTGAATGGTTCCGCTGCTCAATACATTTTGTCACAAACTCGTTCAACAGCTTCCAACCAGCAAACCCAGCGTGCAATTCGGAAAGCCATCTGTGTTTTGACGGATGGTCAGGACACATCAAGCTCAGTGCGACTCAAGGATGTGATTCAACAGGCGCAAGATAGCGGTATTGCGGTGTTTGCTCTGGGGATGGGCGACCGGTTCCGGTTTGGCGAAGTTGATCAGCGGATGTTATCCAGGCTCTGTGAACGAACCGGTGGTATGGCCTTTTTTCCAATCAATGAGCCGGAACTCAAGGGAGCTTTTTCAAAAATAGTTGATGAATTGAGCAGCCAGTACGTCGTGGTCTATCGCCCGGCTGGCGGCACCTCGGATGACAGCGGGTTTCGGGGTTTGAAAGTGACTTTTCCACGCCGGCCCGACTTGAAAGCCATTCATAGTGAAGGCTATGCCCCTGGACAGTGAAAGATCCATGGGCTGAGGGCTGAAGACTCGCAAGCTCGGGGCTGAAGAAACCGGGTTCCAACCCTTGAGCCCGACGTCTTCAGCCCTCAGCCCTCAGCCCGAGGATTATAATGAGGATAAATCAATGAACCAGTTGACACGATTGATCATAGCAGTGGTGATGGTGGCCAGTGGAGCACTCTTCACTGTTTCCAGGGGACAGGTTGCGACAGGCGGGGGTGGTATACCGCAAAGTGATATTACTTTCCAGACCATTGCCATGTCCTACACCAGTGAAACTGAAGTTGAGGTGCCGATGCTTGGGACGATCAAGTTTGCCAATGGTGTGAAAGGCAAGGCTCTGGTCAAACGCAGGGATGGTTTGACTCAGGTAACAGTTGATATTGGTCGTCTGCCGCGGCCTTCACAGGTTGGACCACTGGCGGCAACCTATGTGATCTGGGCCATTACCCCTGAAGGACTGACCGATAATTTGGGTGAATTCCGAAAGCGTTCAAGCGATACGCTGGACGGGTGGCTTGGCTCAAAAGCCACGGTTTCAACCCGTCATCGAACCTTTGCATTGATATTGACCGCCGAACCTCATTATTTGGTCAGTGCTCCGTCACGGCTGGTCGCGGTCGCCAATCAGGTTCCTGTCACAGTGGGGGTGAATTCGATGGATACCACCATCAGTTTTTCAGGAGATGCCGATCTGGAAAACAAGATTGTGCTTCCGTCCCCAACAGCACTCCGCAAGGATCCAAAATATCCGATTGAATTGATTCAGGCTTCGCAAGCGGTTGAAATTGCACGCTATTACGAGGCGGAATCCTATACCCGACGGCTGTTTTCAGAGGCTGAAACCCTCTTGAGTAAGGCTGAAGCCCAATACCAGGCTGGTGAAGTTTCAGAAGCGGTTGAGCTGGCTGATCAATCAATTCGACTGGCGGAACGGACTCGCAAAATTGCCGTGAGTAAAAAGAAAGCTGAGTTATTGCGCCAGCAGTTAAATGATCGCGATACGGTGATTGTCCAGCAGGAAGAACAACTCAAAGATATTGGTTGGCTCAAGGCTGAATTGGAAAAAGAACGTAAATTACGCGCTGAAACTCAAGCCCAGGTCAACGAATACCAGGAAAAATACAATGCCGAACTGGCCAACCATAACCAGACAAAGTCAAATCTGGAAACGGCAACGGCCAATAATCGCCTGATGCAGCAGCAGGTTGAAGCCGCTCAAATCAAACAGCGGGAGCAGGAATTTGATTTGCTCAGAGAACGTGTGTCGCGTGAATTTGAAACCCGGGTGGATAGTCGTGGAACGGTGGTGGTGGTGCCGAGTACCTTTTTTGTGTCAGTTCCAACCCTGTCGCTCAGTGGTGAAGCCGGACACAAACTTGATGTGTTGATTGACTATCTCAATCGAAGTAAACAGTTTGTGAGTATTGAATCACTCTGTGTGAGCCGCCATCAGGATGATCCTCAGTTTGCCAATGCTACCGAACGGGCACGTGTCCTGGTGACTTATTTGACTTCGCGTGGGGTACCAACTGATCGGATACAGGCTTTTGCTCGCGGAACGCTTACGGCTCCGCCGCCACCCAAAAAAGGTCAAAAGAAGCCGGAACTTCCGTTTCGAGTTGAACTGGTGTTTTCCACCGAGTTGCCCGGGCAATCTTCTGGCAACTAGAATATGGTGCCTGGTGTTTGGTTCTTCGAAAGCATTAGGAAACAGTCAAGTAATTCAACCAAGTGAGCTTAGTACAAGTCCCCATAAATAGGGGATGGAATTTCGGTGATTCCGAATTGGCTTTCGCCCATCCGGGCGAAAACCAATGTTTCTGCCAGCGAGTGGTCGAATTTCATCCCCCTTTTATGGGGACTTGTACTTAGCGAACTACTGACTATTGACTACAAACTCATATCAGCACTCGTTCAAGGAAATCAGCAAACCAGGATTCGATCATCGGCAAGGCGCTCATCAACCGGTGGTCACTCTCGACCAGATGCAGCGTGGTGTGGAACTTCCGGGCATAGTCAATCGCGAAATTGACGGGAATGACTTCATCCTGCCAGCCATGAATGATTTCAACCTGACCAGCCTGTGGCGGTGGTTCAAATTCCGGATAAAAAGGAATTTGAATCGCTGGCGCGAGTAAAAAAAGGCCATCTGGGCGAATGGTTCTTGAAGCAACCAACGAAACATAAGCCCCCATGCTTGACCCGACCAGAACCAGCCGGTTGGCGGCTTTTGGGTTGAAGGCAAGCAACCGTCTGACCCGTTCATCGGGGTCATCAACCCCGGCATAGTCGGGGCTTTCCACGGCAAACCCCCTGGCTTTTCCAACCTCAGCCAGCCGTTGGATCTTGCTTCCCCAGGGGCCGCTTTCCTTCCCATGGGCAAAAAAAATGACGTTCTGGTGCATAATTTGGTAATCTCCCACGGAGTTGACTTCTTTCTACTCGAATTTCCTGTTAAAAAATCAGTCCAAGCTTTTTCCATCCCCCCTTACCAACCAGCAACACCAGAAATCTTACCCTGAATCCAGGAAAGGGAAGCTGTGACGACTCTTGCCATCATTGGAACCGGGATTGCCGGCCTTGGGTGCGCTCATTTTCTGCACCAGCGATTTGATTTGACACTTTTTGAACAAAACGACTATGTCGGCGGCCACACAAACACGGTTGAAGCTGACGAGGGTGGGAAACCTATCCCTATCGACACCGGGTTTATGGTGTACAACGAAGTCACCTACCCCAATTTGACCCGACTTTTCCGCGAGTTGCAGGTGGCGGTAAAGCCAACCACGATGTCGTTTAGTGTTCAGCATATCCCGACTGGACTGGAGTTTTGCGGTTCAAGTATCAATCATTTATTTGCCCAACGGCGCAATTTGTTACGGCCCCGGTTTCTGATCATGCTCGCCAAAATTGACCGATTTAATAAAGAAGCGGTTGACGCTCTGAATGAACATCGGTTTCAAAACTATACGGTTCAACAATATATCGAAGAGCGCCAGTATGGCGATGATTTGCTCAACCTCTATCTGATTCCGATGAGTTCGGCTGTCTGGTCAACTCCGCCGGATAAAATGCTGGAATTCCCGGCTGTGACCTTGTTGCGGTTTTTCTACAATCACGGATTTTTGGGACTCTACACCCAGCATCCCTGGCTGACAGTTGATCAGGGGGCCAAATCATATGTCGCCAAAATCACAGCACCATTTCAAAAGAAAATCAGAGTCAATCAGCCTGTGGTTCGGGTGACCCGAACGTCAAATCAGGTCATCGTCCAGACACGGGATGGAGTGACTCAGACCTTTGACAAGGTGATTTTTGCCTGCCACGGCGACCAGGCCCTCCGATTATTAGGCGATCCGACACCAAATGAACAGCGATTGCTCAGCGCATTTTCCTACCAGCCAAATCTGGCCGTTTTACACACGGATGCAAGCTTGATGCCCCGGAGAAAACTGGCCTGGTCGTCGTGGAATTACCGAATTGAGTTCGATGAGCGAGGAAAGGTGTCTCCGACAACCATATATTGGATGAATAGTTTACAGGGAGTCTCCGACAAGCGGAATTATTTTGTTTCAATCAATGGTGAGCATCGAATCAACCCACAGCACATCCTCAAACGGATTGAATATGAACACCCACTTTTTTCCCTCAAGGCTATGAACGCCCAACTCGAACTCCCAAAACTGAACCAGATATCGCCGCTTCAGACCACATATTTTTGCGGAAGTTATTTCAAATATGGGTTTCACGAAGATGCCTTTACCTCAGCCCTTGAACTTTCACGGACAATTACCGGCAAGGCAATCTGGAAGTGATGGTTGGGAAATGAGATGTACCCTGACGAAATGACAATGAACCTGATTCAAACCACCACTTCAATACCAACCGGATTTTCAACCTCGTGTCTGTACGAATGCCGGGTGATGCACGCCCGCCTGCAGCCCAAACCCCACCGGTTTGAATATCGAGTGTTTATGATGTATCTGGATTTGGATGAGATTCCGGTGCTGGCCCGGCACTTATGGAGTTTTAGTCGCGAACGTTTCAACCTGTATGCTTTTCGAGAATCTGACCATTTCATCGGGACAGCGCCAACCTTGAAAGAAAACATCATTGACTTTGCCAGCCAGCATGGGGTGGATGTTTCCGGTGGTCGAGTTACCTTGCTGACCTTGCCACGCATTGCCGGGTATATCTTTAATCCAGTTTCTTTTTACTTCTGTTTTGATCGCCAGGGTGCCCCCGCCTGTGCCATTGCCGAAGTAAATAACACGTTTCATGAAACCAAACCATATTTTGTTCCGAAGATAGGTGCACACAGTGACAATCCACCGCGCTTTCGCTTACTGGCCCCGAAGTATTTCTACGTTTCGCCCTTTTCTGAGCTGGATTTTCAATTTGAGTTCAAGCTGCAACTGCCGGACGACAGTCTGAAAATCTATGTCAATGATTTTAACGGCGAAACCAAAATGCTGGTCAGTTCGCTGATTGGAACGCGGGAACCACTCACTGATGCCCGGTTGATGTGGTTTGCTTTCAAGTATCCCTTATTAACCTTGCAAGTTATTGGTGGTATTCACTATCAGGCACTTTTACTGTATTTGAAAAAGATACCCTTCCATCGCAAATCAGCGAACCCCACGTTGCAGCGCGATGTCATTCACCCCCATCATTCTATTGTTGGAAGGACACACGAGACCCCATGAGTTCGCAGCCGGACCATACCAATTTTTTGGAATCCCCACCTTCTTCGTCGCCAGATTCTTCGACAACAGTGACTTCAGCCGCAACTGAGTCATTTGGATTTTATCAACGCATTGTGATCGGGGTGCTTGAAAGCATGACCCGTGGTTGTTTGAACCTGGAATTTCCTGATGGCACAAACCGCGCGTTTGGTCAGCCTGGGACTGCCAACAGCGCTCGACTTCGGATTCTCAATCCAGTGTTTTTCAAAAAGTGCGTGTTGTATGGCGATATCGGGTTTGGGGAAGCTTATGTTGACGGAGATTGGGATACCGACGATATCACGCGCGTGATTTCGTGGGCCATCAACAACATTGACACCATTCAAGTGATGTCAGGTTCAAAAGGGAAGTCCTGGCTGGTGAATATTTTCGGGTTTTTGAACCGGGTCTATCACCTGATGCGTCCCAACAGCTTGCGGACCAGTCGGCGCAATATCCAGGAGCACTATGATTTGGGGAATGCGTTTTACCAGACCTTTCTTGACTCGACGATGACGTATTCCTGTGCCTATTTTGCGGCGCCCGATCAATCACTTGAAGCCGCGCAACTGGCGAAATATGACGCGCTGTGCCGCAAGCTCAAGCTCAAAGCCACCGACCATGTCCTTGAAATTGGAACTGGATGGGGTGGTTTTAGCCGGTATGCGGCCAAAACCTTTGGTTGTCGGATTACCACGGTGACCATTTCTGAAGAGCAGTTTAAATACGCCAAATCGCTGGTTGAGCGTGAAGGGCTTTCTGACCAGATTGAGATTCGACTCCAGGATTACCGCCACATCGAAGGACAGTTTGACAAGATTGTTTCAATTGAAATGATTGAAGCGGTTGGAGATGCGTTCCTCGAAACCTATTTTCAAAAGTGTCAGGACGTTCTCAAAAAGGATGGATTGCTGGCGTTGCAGATGATTACCTGCCCTGATTCCCGCTATGAATTGCTGCGCAAAGGGGTTGATTGGATTCAAAAACATATCTTTCCCGGATCGTTGCTGGTTTCAGTCGGAAGGGTCAATCAGGCGATCAATCGAACCAGCGATTTGTATCTGCATGACCTGGAGGATATGGGGGTGTTTTATGCCCGGACGCTCCGAATCTGGCGCGAGACCTTTTGTCAAAAACTGGACCAGGTCCGTGCGCTCGGGTTTAACGATGCGTTTATCCGTAAATGGTTGTATTACTTGAGTTATTGCGAAGCCGCTTTTTCCATGCGCAATATCAGTGTGGTGCAGGTGATCTATACCCGGCCCAATAATCCAACGCTCTTTTGACCGACAAAGCGGCGCCAAAGGGGCCGCACTCCAAAGGACATTATGATCTGGACGTTGCGCATTTTCTTTCTCTTTGTGTTGGCCAGCATGCTGGCGGTCACCAGTTGGGCCAGTATGGATACCGCGTTGTGGAAGATTCCGCGCGAGGTGGTTGCCCACCCCTGGTTTATCGCAACGCTGTTTGATACTTACTTTGGATTTTTAACCTTTTATCTGTGGGTGATTTACAAGGAATCATCCTGGCTGGCCCGTATCGTCTGGCTGATTGCCATTTTGCTTCTGGGAAATATTGCGATGGCCGTTTACGCCCTGATTCAGTTGTTTCGCGTGCGACCTGATGCCCGAATTGAAGATGTCCTGCTCAAGGCGCGGTCCTGACAAGGTGACAAAGTGACAAGGTGATAATCTGTAAGGGCGTTGTTGCTTTGAACCGCGCCCTCCTTCGAAAACCCTGAACCCTGAACCCTGTTGAATATCATTAAATCGTATACAGGAAAGTATCATAAATTGTATACACTTTCGGAAACAAAAAAGTGAGCTAAAGTGTCATCCTCTAGTTAAGAAGGAGGAGAAAAACAATGGCTCAC
>JACQXX010000157.1 GCA_016208495.1 Acidobacteriota bacterium
TACACTTCTTTGGTTCGGTCATGGGTTTCCTCTCGGTTTTTCATATTTCCTTAGGAAACCCTATACCGTCTTTCTTTTTCAAGTCTCTTATCCCTGTTTTCTTTTCTTTCCAAAGATCCGTTCTGCGACACGCTCTAACTATTGATTCCAGGTTAAACATTTGAGATTGAGGCTCCAAAAGCAGTCAAATTCATCCAAAAAACCAGCCACCACGATTAAGTGTGGTGCTACCGAACACTCACTGTGTTGGTTTTGGTTGGATTTGTGTTTGGAGTTGGGTTGTTGTTGTTGGATTAACACTAACTCGAGGGCCAGAGTAATTCCTAAGGATGAGTTGATCTCCTACATTTGAAGCTCGCCCCGTAAGAGTGTTTTGCACTCCACTTCGTTGATTAAATGCTCCTTGGGCTATTCTTAATGCTAACAGCGCGTTACCTCCTGTTGCACGATAAACAACCGTAAACACGTGGCCAGCCTGCGCTAGTGCATTAGTCGATGTTACTCCATCATTGCCCCCATCATTGGCAATGACTTGGCGATCAGTAAATCGACCAGCTATCCGTTCAGCCGTATTGCATCCGAATAAAGCTATGTCCCCACATCCATTGGTTGGAATACCTCCAACAATTTGATCTTCTCTCCATAGAGTTGTTATTTCCATCCCGTCTCTCGTTCCTACCCAGCCATCTGATACTTTCATTCCATTGCCCACGTGTCTCCCCTCTATAAGTTCACCTCCAGCGTGTCCTATTATTAATGTTAAATTAGCAGATTCTGAGGAGTTTGTTATTTCATCTACCGTCGCTCCGAACTGAACATTAACAGTGAACTTAGCCGGATTAAGTCCTTGATTAAGATTTGTCCAGGAGGCATCTGGGAGTGCGTCTGGAGCAGGTTTGCCAGTATTCAATGTTGGGTGAAGCTCTTCTTGGGTAAAAGTGATAAAAACATTGATCACGTTTGATCCGCCACGCCCTCTTTCTTGTTTTCCATCAGGATCAATCAACCCAGTTGGGCAATTTAGAACATATGTGTACCGATTCCAGGTTTGGGGATCTTCGACTCGTCCGCTGCCGCTAAAAGGATCAGTCGTTAAAAAGCGTCCGAGTGAGTTTCCATAATACCTCGCTCCGAAGAAATCCAATCCGGTTTCCTGGTCGCGCTCCTTGCCGGAGAATTTGTGCCGCAACGAGTCCGTCCCGTAGCCCATTCCCGCCGAACGTCCACCCACCCCAACCGCGATGTCTTCTCCGAAAGGGAAGAAGTCCCTTCGGTTGACGACGATGCCATTCTGACTGGTGAGCACCCTCGGCGACCCAAGGTGGTCCGGCGTCAGGTAGTTCACTTCCGTCCCGGTGACTTCCGCCAGCATCCCCGTCGGCCCGTAAATATATTCCTTGCTCGGGGTTGACGGAGTTGCCGTCGCGCCTTCGTGTTCGGCGATGAGTTCGCCACCCATCCCATAGACGAATCTGGTGACCGCCGTGCCGACCGTCTTTTTGATTCTTCTTCCTTCGCCGTCGTAGCGGTAGTGGGTTGTGACGCCGTTGACCACCGCTTCCACCATCCGGTTTTCCGCGTCGTACTTGAATGTCTTTCCATTGTCAATGATCACGTTTCCGGCTGCATCATAGCTCATCCCGGCGTTTTCATTTACACGATTATTTCGTCCGTTGACCTGCAAGTCCTGCCGGTTCTCGGTTTCTCCAATTCGGGTGACTGCTGTTTTCCGATTCCCAAACCGGTCGTAGCTCCGGGTTTGCACTCACGAAACCTTGGACTCACAAAGAATGAAAAAACAAGAAAACAAGAATAGAGTTAACAATTAGAGAAAAAGTCGATGATTTTTAAAAATGAGTTTTTCTCTTTCTCAACACAACTGCTCTCAACAAACTCACAAGAGAATTTAGGAAGATCGAAATGAGTTGGAAGACTCAAGTTATATTCTTTAAGTATGAAGTCCAGATTATTGACTCCAATGGCGTAAGCCTTAGGTTGTTGTTTTACCGTTGACTTATACCAAAGAACATCATCAAGCTGGCTTGATAAAATGTAACCAACAGAATTGCACCATGTGCATTCAAGAAATCGAACATCACGAAAATCATTGCCCAGAAAATCCCTGTATGGGGCTTGATCTATAGGGGAAGCAAATTTATTTAATCGTATAGCATTAACATCTAAGTAGTTACAGAGTTCATCTGCAACCTCCCAGTATTCCTTTGGTATAAAGTAACTTATACCAACAAATATTTTCTCGGATGGATCAACTAATATTTCCGCCAGAGTTTCCCACGGAGGGAAAGTCGGTGGAGATGTAATCTTCTCATCCAATTTAAGAGATTGCTGCCAGGACAACTCAAAATTATTCAAGCAAAGTTTTGCTGGTGCATTGAGTGTGCAAATTAAAGATTTAATAGCCATAACTCCTTACTTAATCCTCACCACGCTTTTGACAATGGATTTTCCAGTTTTAGTATCTAGCCCACGCATCTCTGCCCAGCGCTTGAACGATACGGGTGGAGGCCCCGTAGGTTGTCTTAACCATCTTGCTCTTTCTTGATTAAATGCTCGTTGAGCATCTCTAAATTCTTGAGGCCCTTTATCCGTTATTGCCTGATTTTCAAAATATCTGGCACTTTGTTCTATCTCTATAGCTGTCAACAAGAAATGTGGAATGAGCCCTTTCAGTGCGTTTAGCGCATTTGGAGTTGGCTTGGGGAGCGGGTTAGATCCACCAAATTTAAAAATAATAGCAAGTCCAATCGTCGTGCCATATTCAGTTTCGTCTATAAGTCCAAGATCATACTGAGCACTTGCCGATATCACACCTGATTGATCAAGGATGTCAAGAAACATCAAATTGGCTTGGCCGATTTGTTTTGATGAGGTTACCGTCAGATCCGCAACCGAATATCCGACATTTGGCAATCGTTGATTTAAGGGGAGCCCGCCGTTTAAAGTTGGGTTGGCGACTTCGCGGTTGCCTGGTCGGTCAAAGTAATACCAAAGCAGCTCAGTTAGGGTATCAAATGCAGTTGTGAAATCTTCCACAATTGGGGGAACACTTGGTGGATCTTCATATGCGGGTGTCTGTTTGCCTGGAGGTTGATTTTGTAACCCAAGGGGATCCACAAAGTTAACAGGGTTATTGAGACAATAAGTAAATCGATTCCAGGTTTGAGGATTGATTGTTTTCCCACTTCCCCCAAAAGGATCCGTACTCTGAAACCGCCCCAGCGCATTGGTGTAGTACCGTGCTTGAGCAAAATCCAGTCCTGTTTCCTCATCTTTTTCATAACCAGTAAAGCGTTGACGAAGGCTGTCCGTCCCGTAGCCCATTCCCGCCGAACGTCCACCGACCCCAACCGCGATGTCTTCTCCGAAAGGGAAGAAGTCCCTTCGGTTGACGACGATGCCATTCTGACTGGTGAGCACCCTCGGCGACCCAAGGTGGTCCGGTGTCAGGAAGTTCACTTCGCCGCCAGTGACTTCCGCCAGCATCCCGGTTGGGCCGTAAACGTACTCTTTGGTTGGGGTTGCTGGTGAAGCTGTCAGTCCTTCGTGTTCGGCGTTGAGTTCGCCACCCATCCCCTAGACGAATCTGGTGACCGCCGTGCCGACCGTCTTTTTGATTCTTCTTCCTTCGCCGTCGTAGCGGTAGCTGGTTGTGACACCGTTGACCACCGCTTCCACCATCCGGTTTTCGGCGTCGTACTTGAAGCTTTTTCCATTGTCAAAGATCACATTCCCGGCTGCATCATAGCTCATCCCGGCGGTTTCATTCACCCGGTTGTTTCGGCCATTGACCACCAGGTCCTGCCGATTTTCGGTTTCTCCAATTCGAGTGACCGCCGTTTTCCGATTCCCGAACCGGTCGTAGCTCCAGGTTTGCGTCCACGAGAGCACTTCTTCAGAGGTCTGATTTGTCAACCCAGGACTTTGGGGAACTCCAAGCGATGAGAGATGTGGGACGAGGGATGAAAAAGCCGTCCCCTTGTTTCCTTGTTCCTTTTTCCCTTTCTCTGGGCTTTGGGTTTGCTGGATTGATTTTCCGCCACGCCAGGTCACGGATTTTTGGTAAGCCGTCGTTTTGCCAGGGGTTGCCCGGTTGCCCAGTGCCCGGCACGTGACTAACAGAACTTCTCCCTGGAATCCAAGGGTAACGAATGGTGTTGCTGGTGAGCACGCTGAACTTCCCGTGTACGTCAGTGACACCTGGCCACCTCCCATCACCACAAACCGACTCACGATGGTTTGACTGGCTGATGTTCCGGAAATATCAGTCTCACCATCCGTCGCTGTGACCTGCCCATTTTGGTCAAACGATGTTGTCACCGAGACCTCAACACTTCCACCTGGATAACTGACTGAACCGCTTGAGGTCGCTGTTACCGCTGACGGAAGTGTCTGCACTCCAACGCTTGTTGCCGCACTTAACGTCGCTTCCAGTTCGGCTTCGCCATCCACCTGCGTCAAATCCAGATCAATGACGACCTGTCCCGAGTAGGGCCGATCACCCCGCCACTCCAGGCTTGAGGCTCGGGTGGAACCTGCTCCGACATGACGTGGTTGAAATCTGATTGCTTTGTGTCCGATCCCACGGGCCAGATCGCCACCATACATATCGCCGGATTCCGCCGTTACCACTCCAGACATGGTACAGGAATCCGGAAGCTGGAACACCAGGCTATTACTGACTGCAACTCCATTCGTCACTGTGACTTGCCGGTCGCCATTGATGCCTGGGTCAAGACTGACCGTGGCCGTCACCGTCGTGGCGGTCGCCGATACATTACTCACCGTAATGCCTTCGGATGGTGCAAAATTCACCGCGCTCACGGTTTGGAGACTCGTTCCCGCAATTTCCAGGGTGAAGCTCGTTCCCTGGAAGGCGGAAGTGGGATTCAATGAGGTGATGGCCAAATCGAGTGCTGTGATGGTGAACAGCAGTTGGTTGGAGTCTCCGGCAGGGGTCGTGACCCAGACTTGTCGTTGACCGGGTTCAGCGTTCAATTGAATTTCAACCGTGGCCGTGACCTGGGTTGAAGTGCTCGACAGGTTGGAAATGTTGATCCCCTGTCCAGAATCAAAGGTCAGGTTAAAGGTGTCGGCCAGATTGGTGCCGTTGATA
>JACQXX010000158.1 GCA_016208495.1 Acidobacteriota bacterium
CGGTACACTTCTTTGGTTCGGTCATGGGTTTCCTCTCGGTTTTTCATATTTCCTTAGGAAACCCTATACCGTCTTTCTTTTTCAAGTCTCTTATCCCTGTTTTCTTTTCTTTCCAAAGATCCGTTCTGCGACACGCTCTAAGTACCTTGTCATAAATTTCCTGAGATATTGGATTGGGTCAGTGTTTGATTCTTTTCGTGTAGTTCGTGGGTTTCGTGGTTCAATATGTCTGGAAATTTTCGGTAAGGTACTTATCAGGTCGCCACGGACAGCGGGTATCCAAACTCAAAACTGAAAATATCGAGCCTATGCACCACCTGTCACTTTGTCATTTTCAAGAAACCCAGATCGCCTCCAACCCGGATGGCCTGTTGCCGATCTTGAGCCATCGGCCAGCTTATGAGTTCGGGAGGGGAGAGAAAATAACGATAGGCCAGCGCCATCTGGCGGGCGGCTTCCTCAGCCGGAACACGACCCGTCGCGGTGCCGAGCCCTGGGCAGGCCACCGTCCGAATCGGGCGGTCTGAGTTCAAATTGTGTTTGCGAACTGCCAGCAACATCGCCCACATCGCTGAATACACCTGGTCGGTCATGGCAATCGGCATTGGAATACGCATCGTCGGGGTGTGTGCTAGAAATGGATGTTTGGGATGACCGGTTTCAACGATGAGTGACGTTCCAACCGGTTGCTCCCCCAAAAATTCATCCAAAATCCGGGCGTGGACCCGGTCAAGCAGTTCAACTCCGAAAAAACCGATGATGGCCAGATCAACGCCACCATCCATCAGGCCAAATGAATTGGCGGCACTCACCATGCAGTCAAAGACCGGCAAGTCTTCAAACCGGCTGGTGACGATTTCAACTTTGCGAAACCCTTTGAAATGCAGTTTGAGTGCCGTTGTAACGTCCGGGTTGGGGTCAACCAGGATCAGTTCAAATGAGCGGCTGAGATCTTTGGCTGTTCGAGTCATCGAGGGTATCTCTCTCATTCATCGGATACGCACTCACTTGCTGCCATCCGGTTGACCATATCTGTAAACTCAGCCGGAGGGAAAAACTGCAGGGCTTTGCGTGTTTCCCGATAAGGCAAATTGATAAATTTCTGGTGGCGATACCAGTATAGATTTGGGCTGATTGAGCCAGGGCCCTCATTATACAACCCTCTCACCAGTGGAATCAGAACATTGACAGCTTTGATCACATCCAGATTCTGAATCGGGTAGAGAATGGCGGCGTGCCGATGCGGAACACCCACCAGCGTCCCATACAACCCGAGGCATTCGGGAAATTCCTCAAGCAGCAGCACCATAGTTGAGGCAAAAAAACTATCGCCGGATATGATTTTCACTGAAAGCTCATCGGTGATCTGAAAATCGCTCACCTCGACATCACTGACCTCGCGCACATAGTTGAGTCCCAGCCGAATGAGTTCATAGTTTGATTTTCCCCAGGGTTTGGTGTCATCAGCGCCGATGGTTCGGATGGCGTTCTCTAAATCGAGCACGAGCATTGTCGCGGTGCCTTCCAGATCAATTGAGGCAACTGCTTTGTCCGGGCCAATCTGGTCAAGATAACTGTCTGGGTATAACCGAACCGCGAGAAAGGGGGCGACCTGGGAAAAATCGGCGAGTTTTTCTTCAAATTCTCGGCCTTCGACTTCAGCTTCCAGAATCGTTTGGAAATGATGGGTAATCACCTCGGCCCAGACTTCGGGTTCAGCCTGGTAACAGACCTGAGCCAGATTTTGGAGGCCATACTGGCGTTTGGTTGAGGGCACCGCCGCGATACCGTCATTGAGAGAAACCTTTAACTCTGCCCTGGCAAAGTATTCCTTGACCAGTTGATGAAACCGCTCATATTCCTCAGGCGAAAAAAATGACGCCCAGTCGGGAACCTTAGGACCCAGCCCAAATAGTTTTCTGAAAAAACCCATGCCCTGCCTCACACCAATCAATTTCTTTTCCAGAATATATCCGCCAGCTCTTCCATTTTGCCAGCCTTGAATCAGTTTTTAATCCGTTAGAACAAAATTGATAGCTGCTGGTTAAATAGTTAATTAACAATTCTTTCCTACACTTTTAGCGCAGTGGTTTCAGAAAGCTTTTTTACAGTATAATTTGATGACTGTTAATGAACTATTTTCCGCTTTCTTATATAAGCTCTCAAGTCTAAATCAAAGAAAATTTCCGATTCAGACATTTCCATTTTTCATTGGTCCGTAATGCCAGCTCAACTTGAATGGAGAAAACCATGAATCCAGTCGAACTCGAAATCGGACTCCATAACTGGGATAAGGAGAAAAACAGCTATGCCATCGAAATGCGGATGCTGGATCCTCAAGCCCAGGAAGAAACCCGGCTCATTCGGCAGGGTCCGGCTCTGGCCACCATCAACGTGCACACATTAAGTGCCACCTTGCCCTCGGCTCTCGGGTTACCACTCACTCACGCACTGTTTGCCGATCCAAAGGTCAAAAAGGCTTTTCTGGAAGCCAAAACAGCAGCATCTGCCGCAAATGAACCGCTACGAATTCGATTATTTATCAATCCGAATGCCCAGGAACTCCATTGCTTGCCCTGGGAAGGGTTGTGCGACCCTGAAGAGCTGTCACCACTGTTTACCAGCGAGTTGTTTTTCTTTTCACGCTACATTATTTCCAGTCGGTTTCGCCCCTATCGAGGCAATGGCCAACTCAAAAAGGTCTTGCTCGTCGTCGCAAATCCTCAAAATCTGAACAACTATGCTCCCAATGGACAACGCCTGACCCCGATTGATGTCGCCGGCGAGATTCAACACATTTTACCTGGCTTGAAACCATTTGAAGTTTCAATCCTGGATAACAAACGGCAAGAAGCACATCAGGCGTTGAAATCTCAGAGCATCGCTCACGTAAAGCTCTTACCATTTAATAATAAGGCAACCATAGACAACCTGTCTTTTTATCTGCGCGAAGGGTTTGATGTTTTATATCTGGTTTGTCACGGTGCCGTGGTTGAGACCCATCCGAAATTGTGGTTGGAAGATGAAGTCGGTGCAGTGTCGGTCGTTTCCGGCATTGAGTTCGTGGATATTCGACTCAAAGAGCTTCAGTCACCGCCCAAACTTATCGTGTTGGCTTCATGCCAAAGCGGTGGGACAACCGATGCTGCCTCTGCAATGACGTTTTCAGGTGAGCTTTCAGCTTTGGGCCCACGGCTGGCAGATGCAGGAATTCCAGCCGTTGTTGCGATGCAGGGTAGTGTAAAGATGAAGACCGTGGCGGAATTTATGCCGGTGTTTTTCTCAGAATTACACGATCAGGGAATTTTGGATCAGGCGATGTCCGTTGCTCGCCGACAAATTTCCGATGTGGCAGAGCGCGCGATTCCGGTTCTGTATATGCGGTTGAAAAACGGGAATTTCCGTACCCAGTTTGTTCGAAAACAAACCGATTTTGGCAAATGGAGTGGGTTGTTAAACCATATCAACAATGGTCGGTGTACCACCATTCTTGGATTCGGGCTGCTTGAATCGTTACTTCCGTCAACTCGTGATATTGCCCAGCGATGGGCGGAAGTTCACCATTTTCCACTGGCACCCTATAATCGGGATGATCTGCCCCAGGTCGCCCAATTTCTGGCAATCCAGCAGGACTATTTTTTCCCGCGTGATGAATTGATTTGGAATATTAAGCAAGAACTGCTCCGCCGTTTTCCACATATTCAAGTTTCAGATGAGCATGATGTTTCCATCAATGATTTGCTCTATCAAATTCTGACTGACCCCGCGACGTCACCCAATACAACCCAAAATCCACATTACCTCTTAGCCCAACTTCGCTGTCCGGTTTATATTACCGCCAAACCGGATAATCTCATGGAACGGGCAATGACCGATTTTTCCCGACCACCAATCGTGATTGAGTTTGATAAGTCTGCGCAGGGGGGGAATCCGGAACAATCAAAATTTAAACCAACCGTAGATACACCTCTTGTCTACAATTTATTTGGGACGTTTGATCAACCTGAATCTCTGGTTTTAACCGAAGATGATTACTTTGACTATCTCATTCATACGGCACGCTTTCGGGAGTTAATTCCATCTGCCGTTCGAGGTGCCCTGAATAACTCAGCCCTTCTGTTCCTGGGGTTTCAGCTTGATGAGTGGAACTTCCGGGTCTTGTTTCGAAGTCTTCTTGATCAGGAAGGAAAAAAGTTGCGTGAGAAATTCACTCACGTGGCGGTTCAAATTGATCCCCAGTACAGCCACAGCATTGAGCCGGATCAGGCGCGAAATTACTTGCAAAAATACTTTGAGAATTCTGACATCAGCATTTATGAGGGAACCGTTGAGCAGTTTGTCACTGAGCTGCATACCCGTGGTGTCAGACAATACGGAAGTAAATTCCTGACCGGGAAAAAACCTCAGAGCTTGTAATTGTCAGAACCCAATCCTGTTCGGCCATTGGTTTACACTCAAGTTTAGTACTTTCGAGTTTTTGAGTTTGATCGTTTCCGGAGAGAAAACCATGTCATCTCAATCTACCAGCCGCAGAAATCCCTATGTTGGACCACGTCCCTATTGCCCAGGCGAAACCCTTTTTGGCCGCGATCAGGAAATTCTCGATTTGTTTGACCTGCTTCTGGCCGAACGCATTGTACTAATGTATTCACCGTCAGGGGCTGGAAAGTCTTCATTGATTGAGGCTGGATTGCGGCCCAAACTTCAGGAAGAAGGATTTGAAGTTTTTCCGACGCTACGGGTTAGTTTTGTTCCCGTAACCTCCAGCCAGCACCCTGAAACCTCCAACCGTTACATTCTGAGCCTGTTGTTATCGCTTGAAGAAGGTCTTCCGAGAGCAGACCGGTGGAACATCGAACAATTATCCAGCCTGACATTGGAGGCATATTTAAATCAGCGTTGGGCGGGTCATCAGGGAGACAAGCTAAAAGTTCTCTTTTTCGATCAATTTGAAGAGATTCTGACCTTAAATCCGGTTGATCAGGACGTCAAAATTGAATTTTTCAAACAAATTGGACAGGTTCTCCGCAATCCTGAAGTATGGGTGTTGTTTTCAATGCGCGAAGAATTTGTTCCAGCACTTGATCCATTTCTGTATTTGGTTCCGACTCGACTCAAAACCCGATTTCGGCTGGAACTCCTCACCAAAGAAGCCGCCGCCGAAGCCATCCAAAAACCTGCCCACTCTCAAGGAGTGACCTTCACCAACGAAGCCGCACGGTATTTGACCGAAGATCTGGCCAAAATTGTGATTCAGGACCTGGATGGAAATAAACAAGAGGAAATCGGCAATCATATCGAACCGGTTCAACTCCAGGTGGTTTGTTACAACCTGTGGGAAAAACTCTCTGGAAAAAAGGAAATTACCGAAGCTGACATCAAAAACCGTCAGGTGGGCAATGTTGACGCCGCACTTGGTGAATATTACGCCCAAACGGTTGAAGCCATCGCCCAATCAAAAACGACTGAATCCCCAATCCGCCTCTGGTTTGAGAACCATTTAATCACCCGGCATGGCATTCGGGGGCAAGTCATTCAGGAACCGCAGGCAAGCCAGGGATTATCAAACCAAACCATCAAAAAGCTGGTGGATGCGCATCTGGTTCGAGCCGAACGAAGACTTGGTTCAACCTGGTATGAACTCTCGCACGACCGGTTAATTCAGCCTGTCCTTGAAAATAATAAAGCCTGGTTTGAGTCCAATTTAACGCTTTTACAAAAACAGGCCATGCTCTGGCAGAAACAGGGGTATCCTGAAAGTTTGCTCTTGCGAGGCCAGGATTTGGAACGAGCCAGAACTGAGATTGATGAGCAGCAGATTGAGTTAACACCGAATGATCAGGAGTTTCTTAACTTTTGTGAACAAGCTGATTCCCGCGAGCAACATCGTCTCAAAGCAATCGAAGCCGAGGCTCGCGCTGAAGCAGAAGAAGCAAAGCGACTTCTCGAAGTAGAAGCCCGCAAACAGGCTGAAACACGCCAACGACTTGAGGAAGAAGCCCGTAAACAGGCTGAGGTCCGTCAAAAACTTGAAGAAGAACGAAGAATCGAAGCCGAAAAAGCTCAAGAACTGGAAACCGTACGCAGAGTTGAGGCTGAAGAAATAGCCCTTCAAAAAACACAGGCGGCAGAGCGATTAAAATGGGCATCACGTTTAGCTCTTTTCACTGCAGTTTGTGGTGTTTTATTTGGGGGCGGGTTTGTCCTGGTTGCCAAAAATAGAAGCGACGCAGCAATCAAACGACTGACTGACGAACATAAAAACAACCTTGAGGCTGCAAGAGTGAAATCAGAGCAAGACACCAATTTGAGAGTAGATACTATTGTGAAAGACGCTGAAAATAAAAGGACTCAGACTATCGAACAAGCAGAAAAAGACAAAGCAGATGCGGTCAAACAAGCAATTGAAAAAGCCAATCAAGAGAAAGAGAGAATAATCGCTGAAGCGAATCGCAAGCGCAGAGAAATCGAACAAAAAGCAGAGGACGAGAAAAAAATAGCAGTGGGAGAAGCGGTAAAAGCGGCAACAAAAGAAGCTGATATAAAACTGGTAAAACTCCTTGAAGAAGCAGAGTATAAAAAACAAAGAATCATTGACACAGAAAAAGAGAAACAAGCCGAAATTACGAGGGCTGCCAATGCGAATCTTGCCGCAAGTGAGAAGGCTCGCAGTGACTTAGCGAATGACCTTATTAAAATCAGAGGCGATTACGATGGAACGCTCAAAGAAATTAAACAGGAGATTGAGCAGGTAACCAGCATTCAGGACTTAAAAATACTCCAAACCAAGGTAGCAACGAGAATTGCAGCCTTGATTGATGGAACAAAAGAAGATTTCAAAACAGTTCAAAGTTCTTTGAGTCAAAACGTAGCTGCATCAAATCCACCAACTTCTCTTCCATTCATCCAAAATAACTCTTCGCTTTCCCTTGATCAGGATGGTTCACCGGTATTTGTAACCCCAGTCAATAAGACGGTTCAGGTTTTGGATAAAAACCAATCTGTCATCAGGGAGTTCCCAACTGAACTTCCCGCACCGGCAGTTGCCGGCACAATTTCCAATAATCGAATGATCGTTGCCGCAAGCTCAACCGATAACAAAGTTCGCATTTGGAATTGGAACTCGCGCTCATCTGAACGCTTTAGGGAATTTAATGGATTTAAAAGAGAAATAACGGCACTGGCATTCTCTCCTGACGACAAATACCTTGCCGCTGGCAGTGAAGATGAACAGGTAAAGATATGGGATCTTAACAAAAAGGATACTGACCTACCCATCTTTGATAAAAACTTGCCCGGCAATGTCTATTCGGTGGTTTTCAGCCCCGACGGGAAATATCTGGCTGCTGGTGATAACCACAACAACGTTTATTTTTATGAAATTTCAACTGAGAAACAGATAGGAACCAACCTGGAAATGCCCGGCAATGTGGTTGCCCTGTCATGGGTTAAATACCAGGGCCAAACCCTGCTGGCAGCCGCCGGAGACGAAGTCGTCAGACTGTGGACGGTTGACATAAATGGGAAAGCGACTCCATTTGGCCGCCCGTTGATCCATAAAAAAGATGTCATCACACTGGCACTCAGTCAAAACGGAGAGTTCCTTGAAGTCATTACCGAAGAGAAACAACTCTATCGGTGGAATGTCCAGGCGGTGAAAGATTCAGTCGTAAAGTAGCCTCATGTGGTTTCTCAGTGTATACCATTTTGCAATGAAATGTTTATATCATAGAGAAGCTAAATCGTTGAAAAAATTGTATTTCCCAAACCCTGAACCCCGAACCCTGAACCCTGAACCCTAAATGGTATTATGTCAGACGAACTCTATTTCAACGGAATCAACGCCTCAACCGGTGACTATCTGGTTGATCCGATGACGGCTGAGCAACTTGCAGCACAAATTGTGGCTGAAAAACCTGATGCCGGGCACGTCAATGAACTCAAAGAAAAGCACGATCAAAACCTCCTTCCCCGGTTGCTGCCGATGGAAGGCGTTGACCCACTTGATCTGGCCCAATCCGGATGGGGTGTGATCTTTGCTGCCAATGCGGACCCGGAAGTTCGGAAGGCACTCAGTGCATTGATCGAACACCGCAAAAATCAGGCTGGAAGTCGCTTCAAGGAATTTTCGGGTGCGACTGGTTTTCAAACGGGTGAAACCAAACTGGATTTTCTCAGGCGAAATGGTGCTGGCATGGGCCCGGTCAATCCGGCAAAAATCCCCTATTATCTTCTGATTGTAGGCGATCCAGAAACCATCCCGTTTCATTTTCAATACCAGTTGGATGTACAGCATGCCGTTGGACGGATTCATTTTGAGACACCTGACCAGTATCGCGCCTATGCCCAAAGCGTTGTCGAATTTGAGACAACCGGCCAAACCCACCGCCCGGAAACCGCTTTCTTTGGCGTGAAAAATGATGATGACCCGGCAACCAGACTTAGTTGTGACGACCTGGTCAAACCGCTCGCCAACGAAATGCAGGCTGCCTTTCCACATTGGAAACTCAATCGAATCCTGGAAGCTGATGCCACCACGACCCGCCTTGCAAAACTGCTTGGTGGGAGTGAAACCCCGTCACTTCTCTTCACCGCCAGCCACGGCGCCGGATTTTCAAAAGGCGACGCAAACCAGTTGAACCATCAGGGAGCGCTGATTTGCCAGGAATGGCCCGGGCCGCTGATGTGGAAACGGCAGCCAATCCCTCCGGAATTTTATTTTTCAGCCGATACCCTTTCGAATCAGGCTAATGTGTGGGGAATGCTCACCTTCCATTTTGCCTGTTATGGAGCGGGAACGCCCCGCTATGACGATTTCCCGCACTTGAACAAGCGCGGCAAAGATCTGGCGGCAACCAGCTTTCTTTCCGCGCTTCCAAAAAAAATGCTGGCTCACCCCAACGGTGGAGCACTGGCAGTGATTGGGCATATTGATCTCGCCTGGGGGTATTCATTTGTCTGGCAAGACACCGCCAAACTGACCGAAGGCTTTAACAGCGTTTGTCAGCGCCTTTTGAAAGGCATGCCGGTTGGGTACGCCCTTGAATACTTCAACAACCGGTATGCTGAAATTTCCACTGAGCTTTCCAAAGAACTCTATGAAGTCAAACACAATGGAAAAATCCCGGAACCGGGGCTGCTTTCCCGACTGTGGACGGCCAATAACGATGCTCGAAGCTTTGTCATTCTCGGAGACCCGGCGGTCAAACTCCACTTCGGAACTGGTTCAAATCAGCCTTCTGAACGACCGGTTTTGAACGTGACATCACAGCCGGAAAAGAAAACTCCATCTCCCACTGTGAGCCAAACACCGATTGAGCCTCCTTCCGTGCTGGAAGCATCCAGGTCAGAAAATTCATCGGATTCAGCCGGATTGTATGTCGAGACCTCGATTGATCCGAATCCGGCAACGGTTGATTTGACGGCATCAACCGGCACAACGGTTATTGCCCGCTCATACATCCAGCCAGGAAGAAGTATCAAAACTGTCATTGCGGAAATTGATCATCCGCGCCTGGAGACCTTATTAAAATTTCATTCCGGGCTGGTTCATCAAATTGCCGTGAATCAACCACCAGTTGCTCCCCAGGGTTCGCAATCAATTCCGAAAAAATAAGTTTCCATTCTGTCAACATCAGGTAAGAACAATCTCCGTTGCGGAAAGGTCACTTGAGTTTGACAATCACCGCCCGGAGGGCGCTGGAGAGTAGCCGGTGGTTTGCCGCTTTGGGCATACCACCGGGATTCGTGCCCATTTCCCTCGCGCCCGGATGGGCGCTGGAAGCTTTCATCGGCAAAGTTTCGGTAACCGTTCCCTCGTGCCTGGGGTTTTGATCCAGCGCCCATCCGGGCGCGAACCGTTGGCGGTCCGTATTCCGGTGGGTGCGCCGCAAAGCCGGCTTCCACACCGGCTACTTTCCGGCGCCCTCCGGGCGAAATCCGACCTTTCCGCAACGGAGAACAGAATCGGCGGCCAGATCGAACCCGTGCGCACATACACCAGCGTGCACACCAGTCCCAAAATTCCGGCACACACCAAAAATGCCGGGCTCAGGAACAATCCCAGCACGGCGGGTTTGATCAGCCATCCATTGAGCGGATGGGAAACAATAAACACACTCAGGCTGAAAATGCTCCATTTCCAGACTGATCCTTGGGGTTTATGTTCGGATGGATGAGGAAGCAACAGTCCCCGAAAAATGGTTTCTTCGACCAGACAGGGCTTGAGGAAAATCAGAGCCGTGAGCACTCCCAATTGAATTGGGGTGATTGCAACGACTTGAACTTTGAGCAACCCGGTGCCAAATCCAATCAGAATTGTCGCCAGCATTCCAAGGCCGTACACGCCCAGACACCAGGCCCACCCCCGCCAGGAAGGCCAGGTGACAAAGGCTTGGCTTACACTTGATGCTCGTTGGCGGATTGAGCGCGCTATTGATGGCTGACGAACGCCTGGTTGCTCCTGCATTTTGTTGTCGCCTGATCAAGAAGCCGCCAGATATCTTCAATCCAATCCAGATGTTCCGGTTTCATCAGCACTGATCTGAGCACGGTGACGTGGGGTTGATCAATTTCGATTCCCGCAGCTTCGAGGTTAAAAAATTCAACTGGAAGATCAGCCAGCGCCAGATGTAATCCCTGGCGGGCGGTTTCAGCAAAAATCTGGCGGGAAAGCGCACTCACTTGATAGGCATTTCGGGCTTTTGGAATCCAGACCACAATATCAAGCTCGGGTTCAAAGGCCGTCAAAAAGCGGGAATCAGCGTTGAGTTTTTGAAAGAGGGTCAGGGCTGCGGTTCGGGATTTGGCCAACTGACTGGCAAAGGTACCACCGCGAACCAGGGGAAAATGCTGATGCGTGGCCCACAGCGCGACGGCTGCCGCTCCGGGGCGAGAGCACTCCAGGCTGATTTCGCCCAGGTGCAATTCATCTGAACTGAAATAGGTATAGGGTGAATCATGGCGGTATAACCAGCCGACATTTCGATCCCGGAACAGAACACAGCCGCAGCCATAGGGTTGCAGGCCGTGTTTATGCGGATCAATCACGAGGGAATCAACTTTGTTTAATTGATCAAAGGCGCGGCGGGCATCTCCGGCCAGGTTTTTGGCCAGCCCGTAATATCCACCATAGGCGGCATCGGCGTGCACGCGAAAATCAAATTCGGGGCGCAGTTCGAGGATTTCAGCCAGTGGGTCAACCGACCCAATCGCCGTGGTGCCCATGGTGGCAACCACCGTGCCGACCTTTCCCGTGGCGAGTTTTTCCCGAAGCACTGAGAGATTCATGCGGCCTTTTGAATCGCAGGGAACTGATTCAAAAGGAATTCCCAACACCCCGCAAATCCGATGATGGGTGTAATGGGCCTGCTCGGACGCCACAATCGTTTTTCCAGGGTTGAGCCGCCCAGCGACCCAGAGGGCTTCGAGGTTGGCCATAGTGCCGCCGCCACACAAATGCCCCAGATGCGTTTCCCAACCAAACATTTCAGCCAGATGGGCCACGGCTTCTTTTTCCATCGCCGAACTGGCTTTTCCACCATCCAGCGCGTGGTTATTGGGGTTGATCCACATCGCTAACGAATAGGCCAGCCGGGCGACTGGGTGCGGTGGTTTCAACATTTGCCCCGCATACAGCGGATGGAAATATGGATAATTATCAACCAGACGATCCGCAACCTGATTGAGAACTGATTGAATGACTTCAGGTTGGATTGATTCTCCAGTGTTTAGATGTGGAAGATCGCCAAACCCGGCGCTGAGACGATCAAGAGAAGTTTGAAGCAGGCGCACCAATGCCTGGTCCGGAAAAGAAAATCGTGGTTCGCTCATTTGACCAACCCTTTCAGGGGGCAAGAATAATCTGAGGTGCAAAGGTGGGTAGGTAGGAATTTGTCAGGCCGCTTATTTCACCATGAAACCGCGCCCCGATACAAAGCAAGTTTGGTGAGAATCAAAATTTTTCCCTTAAAATTATGAAAATTTGAGCAGACTGTCCTGCAGAATAACCAGTTCGCAATCCGACTTCAGGATTGACCGCACCGGAAACAACCAATTAGGCTGCAAAAGCTGGTTGACATTCCGTCAAACCAGCTTTATTTTATCACCGCTTGAAATTTTAACACTGTTAAAAATGGGAATCAAAGAACGCAAAACGAAACATAAAGAAGACCTGCGGCGGATGATCCTTGATGCTGCCCGCGATTTGTTTGTGACTGAAGGCTATCGCAATGCGTCAATTCGCAAAATCGCGGAAAAGATCGAGTACTCGCCGACCGCCATTTATTTTTACTTTCGCGACAAGGCTGAAATCCTCGATGCCCTCTGTGCCGAGACTTTCTCAGAACTGGACGCCACACTCAAAAGCCTGAATCGTCAGCAATCTGATAGCTTGAAAATGCTGCGGACCTGTGCCCGGGCCTACATTGACTTTGGGTTGAGTCATCCGCATCACTACCTTCTGGTTTTTGTGATGGACGACCAGTCGGTTTTTCAAGGCGAGCGGGCAGAACATAAAAGCAAATATGGGATGCAGTGTTTCAACAATCTTCGACAATCCGTCAAACAGGCGATGGATGACGGGTATCTGGTTGAAGCAGACCTGGAAACAACCTGTCAGGCCGTGTGGGCTGCGATGCACGGGGTGACGGCGCTCTTGTTAACCCAACCCGGCTTTCCTTTTGTGGAACGTGAACACCTCATCAATCGCATGATTGATATGATTTTGGACGGTATCCGGCGGCGGGATGAGCCAGCGGTGAGTGCGTGATTTGGATCTGAAGATTTTCGGGCTGAAGACATCGGCTGAAGAATTGACTTTATTTCATCCTTCGTCCCTCATTCCTTTAATTGTTCTGGGCCAGAAAATCACGTGCCAAAAATTTTTACCCAAAATTTGAACAGTGTTCAAAAATAAATCAGTATTCCAGAAATAAGTGGCGATTATGAACTATGTGGCACTCAAAATGCTAACCGGTGATCGGGCAAAATTCCTCGGATTGATTTTTGCCATCGCGTTTTCAACCTTTCTGATGTCACATCAGAGTTCGATTTTTTGGGGATTGATGCGCCGAACCGTCAGTCAGATCCGTGATGTTGCGGATGCTGATATTTGGGTCATGGACCGCGAAACCCAATATATTGACGAAGTCAAAACTCTGACCGAAAACGATTTGCTCAGGGTTCGCGGCGTTGTTGGTGTGGAATGGGCCGTCCGATTATTTAAAAGCAATTCGCGAGCCCGAGCTGAAGACGGCAAGTTTCGCAATGTCATTTTGATGGGGCTCGATGATGCCACTCTGGTTGGTGCCCCCCGCCAGATGCTGGTCGGGTCACTTGAGAATCTCCGCAAACCGGATTCAATCATCATTGACCGGGCTGGCTTTCTGTACTTTTTTCCAGGCCAGGCGCTGACACTAAATCGGTCCACAAGGGATTGGAACAGAGAAAGAAGACTTGGCACAGACCAAAAACTTTGATACTTGAGAAAAAAGAAAATTACCAACCAAGGAGCAAAGTCATCTGTGCCTGGAAAAACGATACTGGAAATCCCTGA
>JACQXX010000159.1 GCA_016208495.1 Acidobacteriota bacterium
AAGGAATTCTTCCCGAACGCCGCAAGGCGGAAAAAGCCTGAATTTAGGGGTCAGGGGTCAGGGGCATAAGCGCCAGGAGAAGGAAATGTGAGCCTGTTTGAGACAAGGAGCTGGGGAGACAAGGCGACACGGAGACAGAGTGGAGAGCATGATTCCGCCGCTCCCAACCGGAGTTCGTTCAAGCCGACACACTCCATGAAATTGTCTCCCTGTCTCCTTGTCGCCTTGTCACCTTGTCTCCTTGTCTCCTTGTCTCCCTGTCATCTTCCTTGTCCCCAGTTTCCCCAGCCTGTAGCTGATTGCTGTTCAAGGTGCTGAATGAACTGGATGATGGCGTTGTCGGCTTTGATAGGGGTGCGAAAGTGAAAGCGGATGCTTTCAAAAATCAGGGTATCGCCTTTGGCAAAGTAATTCGAAACAATTTGGGTAAGTACCAGCAGCCCAAAATTGATCAGCACCCCAAACATACCCGGTCGCTCGCGGGTAATCAGCAGGGTTTGGCCTTCGGTTTTGCCATCTGGCGTCGGGCGAAGCGCAAACATAATGTGAAAATGCAGAAAATCCGGCCCCAGCGTGACCGTCCCAGTACTGCCGAACCAGTAACACAATTCATAAGTGAGCGCCTTCTGGTAAAAGCGGGCCAGAAAACGGGTCATCCAGGTGCTTTGGGGAATCTGGGTAGTGTTGCGAAACTCGATGCAGTTTTCATTGACCACGGTCGGTTGCAAATCCAGATCCACCAGTAGGTTATGGACGGAGTTGAAATGTTGGGCGTCAATGGCATTGATCATCACGACATTGGGATGACAGTTTTTGACAAACCGATTCCCCAGCCGGGCAGCGCAGGGTTGGTGCTTGAGTTCTGGAACGAAAGGCACCGGCTGGCTGGCTGATTCACCGACCCAAATCCAGATTAACCCGTATTTTTCCGCCACCGGCCAGGTTTTCAAGACTGGCACAAAATCGCATCTTTCTTGACAGGGAATCTCAATGCAGTTTCCTCGGGCATCAAATTTCCAGTAGTGAAACAGGCACCGCAAAGTCTCACCTTCAACTCTTCCTTCCTTGAGGTGGGCGCCCATATGCGGACAGTGAGCATCCATCGCGATCACCTGCCCGCTTTCTGCGCGATACACCACCAACTCCCGCCCCAAAAACACCAGTCCCGTGGTTGCCTTGGGCTTGAGTTCCGCTGAGCGGAGCGCCCAGTACCAGCCTTCGACCAGGCATTCCGGGTTGTTAAAAATAGCGGGTGACTTCAGATTGGTCATAATGTATTTGGAGTGCGGCGGCTTGACGCCGCTTTTATAGGATCAGCACCGACCTCTTAGCTAGTAAAGCAAAAAGAAAGCGGCGTCAAGCTGCCGCACTCCCAAAATTTTCGATGGATTTCCTGGAATTTTTGTGATATCTCTCCGCCGTGCGCTAACACTTGAAGTCATCCTCAATTCAAGTCAAATCCACACTTCAATTAACCTCACTTTCCGGCAGTTTTTCAGGCCGGGCATCACCTTTCATTCACAGCATTTCGTCGTTTTTTTCATGGACCGGTTGGGGTTCGCCGCATTGACTCACCGGTTTATTTGACAACCAGCCCGTGGCAGCACTCAGGCCCACCCAGCGTGAGGTGTGTCTGCTCCACAGGTTTCATTGCCAGGAGGATTTCTTCGTATGGATCAACCCGTCATCAGCAAAACCGTCGGACAGGTGACTGAATTGACGTGCATCGCCAAGATCATTCCCGGAAAAGCCGATGAACTTCGGGCCGCCTTGAATGCCGTTGACCCGAACAACTTAAAAAAAATGCCTACCATCCATTTCGCCCGCTGGGTCATTTTTGACAATGACACCCGGCTGCTCTTCTGCAGCAACTTTGATGGCGGATGGGAAGACTACCTTCAGGATTTCTCGGTCAATGACCCTGAAGGATTGGATTTTGTATTCCAGTTCTGTGAAGGCTGGCCTGGCGCCCAACCCTTTGAACCATTCCGCGACTATGTTCGCGCCCATCAGGTTGAAACCACATTTTTCTACCCGGCCTACCCAATGGCCTCGGTCAAGCAAATCCTGAAAGCCCTGGATTGGAAAAACAAAACCGATAACTACATGCGCGAACTGCAAAAACCACCGTCACCTGATGTGGGCCAGGTTCCAGCTCCGGCACCCACCACACCGGCCAGTGATACTGAAGTAAGTGGCGAGTAGCGAACACAAGCGAGTGGTGAGTAGTGAGTAGCGAGTCGTCAATCCAGGAGCGAGTCGTCAATCCAGATTTAAATTGTTCAAGGTTGAACAATAACTTATCCTCTTTTCTTTTAGAGGTTTACAGAAAACAGGTTGCATGCCTTGCTGGCTCAACTTCGATTCGTTTTATCCATCTTATTGCCATTGGATTCACTACTCACGACTTACTCTTCTTGACTACTCACTACTCGCTACTCGCCACTCACTCTTGTTCGCTACTCGCTACTCGCTCTTGTCCACCACTTCACGATTCCGCTTAAACCCAACCCAACCCACCCAGGAGCAAGCGTTATGGCACAGGGAACCAGCCCGTCGCTGGAATTAACCGACATTCAAGGCAATGTTATCCGCAGTTATTCGATGCCGCTGGCACGCTATTTCTTTTTGGCCGTCACCGATGCGGCCAAAGCCAAAACCTTACTCAAACAGGTCATTCCACTGGTGACATCTGCCGAAGAGTGGGATGAAAAGCCTGAATACACCTTTAATTTAGCCTTCAATTACAATGGCCTGGCAGCTCTGGGAGTCCCGCAAGATGCCCTGGCGCTGTTTGTTCCCGAGTTCCAAAAAGGCATGAAAAGTCAGGCTGGAACTCTGGGTGATACGGGTGTCAGCAGTCCCTCAAACTGGGAGCCGGCACTGGCGGGATCAAATTTACACATTATGGTGGCGCTCTATTCAAAAACGAGCGACGCCCGCGAATCCCAAAGCACCCAGCTTCGAAATGCCATCACGGAGTCAGGTGGGCTTTCACTCATTTATGAACAGGATTGCGCTGTTTTGACGGAGGGCCGTGAACACTTCGGATTTGAAGACGGCATGAGCCAGCCATCAGTCGCAGGCGATGGATTGAAAAACATGCCCGGCCAGGGAACGCCCCAGTCTGACGGGACCTGGAAGCCGCTTCAACCCGGTGAATTTGTCCTTGGCTACTTGGATGAAGCCGGTGAACAGATTACGGCCAAAGGGCCAACTGATTTGCGCATCAACGGCAGTTATCTGGTGGTTCGCAAGCTCAAGCAAAACGTCGCGCAATTCCGAACCTTTATTCAACAAACCGCCGATCAATACTTTGGGGATACGTCGTCTGCGATGCAGGAGCAAATTGCCGCCAAAATGATTGGCCGCTGGCGAAGTGGCGCTCCGCTATCGCTGGCTCCCACCAAAGATGATCCAACGCTGGCGGCGGATGAGTCACGAAACAATGATTTTCGGTTTGGAAAAGACCCGGTTGGGTACGGATGCCCACGCGGGTCACATATCCGTCGGTGCAATCCCCGTGATGCCCTCGACGCTACCTCAACCGTCGTTCGTCGCCACCGCATGATGCGTCGGGGGATTGCCTATGGCCCCATGCTTCCCCCAGGGGCCAAAGACGACGGCCTGGACCGTGGACTGTTCTTTGTCGCTGCCGTGGCTGACATCCAGCGACAATTTCAGTTTGTCCAGCAACAGTGGGTCAACCGGGGTGATTTTGCCGATCTCGATATGGCGGAAAAAGATGCCATCATTGGCAATAATACTAATGACGGACAATTTTCGATTCCATCGGAAGATATGCCGCACATGGTGTTTGACCTGCCCCGGTTTGTCGTCACTCGTGGCGGCGACTATTTTTTCCTGCCCGGTATCAAGGCCCTGGGCCAGATAGCTGGAAGCTAGCGACCGAGTGAAGGAGTGAAGCGCCATTGGGTTGTGGAGAGAGAAATTGTTCAAGGTTGAACAGTTGTTTATATTGTTTCTTTGCAATGTTTTACAGAGATCAGTTTGCTATTTTTGCGATCTTGCCACTTTGCTACTTCGCTCACTATCTGATTGAAACTTATACCGGTTTGCAATGAAGTTCTCATCTTAGAAAACAGTCAGGTGATTCAACGAAATAAACTGAGTGAACTACTGACTACTGACTACAAACTGGTATTAACCATTTCGGAGGAATGCATGGGATTTCTGGAAGCTTATGACGCAATTGCCGCCAAAGGCGGAGACCCGTCCACTGTGGCCGCAGCCCAGATGGCGCTCTTTAATCAACAGCTTGATGCCAATCCAAAAGGACTCTTTGACGACCTGCGAAACAACCGGCCCAACTTTGTCGTGGTGCCGGGAATGGTCTGTGTCACCCAGTTTGACGATGTTGAGGAAGTCATTACTCGCGACGAATTTTTCTCCGTCCAGCTCTATCAACCCAAAATGGATCGCCTGTCGGGTCCATTTGTGCTGGCAATGGATAACACCCCGACCTATTCACAATTTATTTCAATTTTGCGGCTTGCCTTTCGCCGTGAAGATGGTCCGCGGCTGGTCAGTCTCTCGGGCGAGATTGCTGACACGTTAATTGCCAATGCCCAGGCCGAAGGCACCATTGATTTGTGGAAGTTTGGGCAACTGGCACCGCTTCGGGTCGTCGAACAATACTATGGTGTTCCCGGACCGGATGAAGCGACCTTGCTTCGGTGGGCGGATGATATTTTCCAGGATGTGTTTCACAATTCGTCCAATGATCAGGCCATTACCGATAAAGCCACGGTGGCCGGTCAGGAAATGTGTACCTACCTGGATCAATTGATTGCCGAGCGAAGAGCCTCATTTGCCAGCGGAGGCCCCGCGCCAACTGATGTGATTGGTCGGCTGGTGCATATGCAGGGTGACCCATCAACCAATCTGGCGGATGATCAAATCCGCAGCCAGATCATCGGCACGATTACCGGCACGGTTGATACCACGGCCCGGGCCATTCTGGGTGCCTTCCAAACCTTTTTTGAACAGCCGGAACAAATGGCTGGTGCCAGAGCAGCAGCCGAGAGTGGAAATGATGCCTTGCTGTCGGCCTACATTTGGGAAGCCATGCGTTTTCATCCACAAAACACGATCATTCCCCGGTTGTGTTCAGGCGAATACACTGTGGCCAAAGGCACGAACCGCGAGTTGACGATTCCGGCTGGCGCCGTGGTTTTCGCGGCCAACTTCTCGGCTATGTTTGATAGCGGGAAGGTAGACGCGCCGGATGAATTTCGGACCAACCGGCCTTCCTCCAACTACATTCATTTTGGATATGCCCAGCATCGGTGTCTGGGTGAATACATTTCCCAGGTTCAATTGCGCGAAACGATCAAACGACTTCTGAAACTCAAGAACCTGCAAAAGGCAGCCGGTTCTGACGCCCAGCCCGTGGCACTGGGGAATCTCCCGACCGAAATGACGATCACGTTTGACCCAGGAGACGCACAATGACCGATCAAACTCTTGAATATGATTTGCCGCAACAGATGATGACACTCTCGGCACTGGCCTACACCTATGAAAACAGTCCATTGACCGATATCCGAACGCATCTGGTTGAACAACTGGCAACCCCCAGCTATGCGACACAGGGAAACTGGTCGCTGTTTTGGGGGCCAGGTGTCACCGATCAAACCATGATGTATTGTGTCCGTGACACAACAAATCCCAACCGGTTTGTGCTTTCGATTCGGGGCACAGATTTAATGGACATCAAAAACTGGGTGCAGGATTTGTGGGTGAGTTTGGTGCCGTTTCACAAGGGCGGCGAACCCTTTGATGGAAATCCACAAATTTCACATGGGACGCTGCTTGGACTCAATCACCTGATTTCCATGATGACCCAAACCAAACCGGATGATTTTGTGACGGCTGAATCCGGACCAAACCTGTTGCAATGTTTTGCCAACCGGGCTGACACGACCGACACCGAAATTATTGTCACCGGGCACAGTATGGGCGCCAGTCTCGGCGTAGTACTGGCCGTCTGGCTCACTGATGTCCTGGGCATCAACGGGCGAAAGGTGACGATTTCGACCTGTACGTTTGCGTCTCCGACGCCGGGGGAGACCGAGTTTGCCCGCTACACGGCAACTCGACTGGGAAGCTGCAATCAACGGTACTTTAACCAGCTCGATATTATTCCAAAGGCGTTCAATGACATCCTTGGAATGAAGACGACACCAACTAAACTTGAATTCGGCGATGATTTGTGGGTAATTCCGATCCTGGATGCCGTCTATGAGTTGGTCAAACACAGCAACTACACTCATCCCGGCGATCATTTTCCGATTCAACAGGAACTCCGCACCAAAGGCGGCTGGTTTACCCAGGCCGGGTTTGAACATGACATCAACACCTATCTCTCAATTTTAGGCGCCCCGAAAGTCGAAAACCTGATGCCCCCGAAAAAACACAAATGAAATAGCTGTTCAAAGCGAAAAAACTCAGGGGAGGGCAGCTTGTCTGCTCTCCCCTGAGCATTTTGTACGGGTTCAATATTTTTCCTTCTGTAAATTTTTCCGTGATGGGTTTCTTTGGAACAAGCTGGAAATTCAGGTTCAACCTGCGAAGCCTAGATTTTGTGCAAACAGAACAGGGTCACCAGCGTGAAATAAAAGAAGGAACTGATGTAAAGGAAGGAGACCCAGAGTATGGATACCAATGGTGTGGAACTGCGATACGAGGCAAATGGAAATTGGGAAGCGGAAACCCAACATGGAATGTTGGCGGAAGCGTATGAATTCGCAAAAAAATGCGGACTGTTCAAAGTCATGGAAGGACTCGGGTACGAGATGAAAACGGTGGTCTACAGCCCAGTGGATAAACTCAAAACGCTTTGGGCATCAGTGATGGTGGGATGCGAGCATACAGTCGAAATCAACGAACAGTTTGGAGAGCACGAGGCAAGGTTGGCGGAAGTGTTTGGGCTCAAGAGGTTTCCAGATCAATCGCAGGTGAACCGGGTGTTGACGGCAACAACGCTGGACCAGGTCGAGCGATGGCGGGAAGGACATCTCAAATTATTGGTGGCGAACAGTCGGGCGAAAGATGAGGGGCTGTGGTGGAAAGCGGCAACTGGGGAACGATTCCTGATGGTGGATATTGATCAACGAGGAATCGTAGTGAGTGGAAAAGAGTATGAAGTGGCCGAGCCGGGATTCTTCGGGAGCAAACGGGGACACCGGGGGTATCAATTGACATTGATGTGGTTTGGGGGAGGGATTGGAGAAGTGGTGGACGAATACCTGGATGGCGGGAAAACCCCGATGCGGGATCGGTTGCCGGACGTGTTGCAAACGCTGAGCGAGGTCTGCCAGAAGCTGGGAATTGCACCCGGGCAGGTGATCATTCGGGCGGATGCCCAGCTTGGAACCCCCTGGTCAATCAGCCAGATTCGACGGTTCGGGTTTCATTATATCCTGAAAGGACTGACACCCAAGCGAGCTCAGGTTCTGGCCGAAACCGCCACTGGCGTCTACTGGAGGGTCAAACCGAATGCCGAAGGCAGTCCACGCTGGCTGTGTGATTTGGGGGACATCACCCATCGTGACTGTTCACAGACCGACCACCAGGGGACGTTGGTCACCTCTCGCACCTTGAGTCTGGTCTACCGCACCCACCTTCCCCATCCCCCCGAACCTGGTTCAATCTCGCGAAGCCACACCCGTCCCCACGCCCCCACTCTGCATTATGCCTATTTGCTCACCGACCTCACCCCCGCTCAACTCCCGATTCAGCAGGTGCTCTTCGTCTATGATGATCGCGCCACGATTGAACGCTATTTTGCCGATGAACAATATGCGCTCGGGGCCAAACATATTCGGACGCATCATTTTGCCGGGGCCGCCCTGTTTCAATTTCTGGTTGCCACCACCAATAATGTGCTCCGCTGGTTCAAACATCTCTTGTTTGCCGGTTCAACGTTCGCACGGCTCGGCCTGCTGCGTCTCATTCGCCAGGTCATCAACTTACCGGCTCGTCTTTTTCATCACGGCCACCAGTGGCTGGTTCAATTTCCGGCGTCTCATGCCCTGGCTCGAAAACTCATCGCCGCTTGTCCTCACTTTTCCCAACCACTCTCTTTTGCGACGAGTGAGAGCTGTTTGCACAAAATCTAGGCTTCGCAGGTTGAAACCCTCAATTTCCAATTCATCGAATCCATCACGGAAAAATTTACAGAAGGATATTTTTCAAGTTTGAAACCAATCAAGCTGGTAAATTAGGAATGAAAATTAAATAACTTCATCATTTTTTCACCACAGAGGACACAGAGGAACACAGAGAAACATCAATCAACCGAACCCTCCGTGTTCTTCTGTGTCCTCTGTGGTGAGTTTTTGATTTCCGATAGAGTTTGTTTCAGTTGACCAGGTTATTTTGTGTCCATTCCTTAGCATTCATTTCTTCTTTTGAAGCTCGTTCAGTTGTTTGGCGGTTAGTCTGACTCGCTCTAAATAATTATCTTGGGAAATTTCTTCTATTTTAGACCAGATTGTAATTTCACTTGAGTTGGTTAATTCAAGTCGAAATGAACTGACCGATTGAGATAATCCACTTCCACTTAACAAAGTATCTCGTTGTAAAATATAAGCTCCCTTAATGGGTTTTGACACAATTTTCCAATGATAATTTTGGGCAAGCTCATTTTGAAGTGCTGCGCAGTACTCCTTTTCAAATTCAAACGTGCTGCAATCAATATAAATCATCGGAGGGGGCGGAGAGATAAGCTTCTTTCTGTTTTTGGCGGGAGTGGTTCCTTGTTGCACCGGAGTTGATTGCTTTGGAACTTCAGGGAGGACAGGATTCTGATTTGGGAGAGAGGGGACTGGCAGCGTGGGAGAGGAATGACGAACAACTGGGTCGAGCGGGGGTGCTTGAGGTTTTCGAATAATAGTCCACAGCCAGCTACCGAGCCCAACCAGAATAACCAGCGAAACGAGCAATTGAGCCCAGTGGTTGAATATCCAGACAAGTGTGCCAGATGGTTGAAGTGGGGGTTGGGGGCTGTAAAATCGAGTTTGAACCGTATATTGACATTCCCCCTGTTCATTCCGAGTTACCCGAATTCGAAAACTGAGTTCCTGTCCGCCTTCCAGGACAAGAATATACGATTTGTATCTCAGCAGGCGATATTGAAATGAATGAATGACTTCCCCTAACCGTAAAGCCAGCAGTGCAAGGGGAAACCATCCCTCTGAATCTCTTGCTTTGACCAGCAAAAACCGGGTTGACTCAGGAATGGTGACGGTGCAGGTGGACTGCGTCGAAAAGGTTTGAAGTTTACGAAGGTCGGCAAATAGCGTCAGTTCTTTGCCCACAAATGTCTTTCGGCGAGCACTATCCCGGTCCAATGCTTGTTCGACGGTTTCAGGAGCCGGAGATGGATGTGTAAACCACCGGGTCCAATGTTTACTTTTTGCCATGGGTCCAATTCCAATCTCGGAATGTTCGCCATTTCCGTTTGATAAAGTGGGTAAATTGAAAAAGGTCGGTAATGCCAGCCGGTTTTCTGGGAGTACCGCTTTAGCTCCTTCAGCAACCACCCAAGAAAAACAGGTCGGGCAAATAAATCCATGCACAAAAAAGATTCCGTCAAACTGATTCCATTTTTTCTTTTGAAATCTATCACAAGTTGTTTGCCAGGGCGTGAGCACCTTGAGCATAGCGGTGGCCAGGCTAATAATTTCTGGATCGGAAATCCAGGTTGTTTGTCCAAGGAAGATGCCCGGTTGCTCTTTTATGGGATTAGATTGGATAAAATCTCCAAATCGGGTTTCAACCCGGAACTTGAGGGTCTTTTCCAAATCGCCAAGGTCTTTATTAAAATTTTTCATTTTCGGAAGCGTCCCATCTTTGGTGAGCTTGGCATATCCAATTCGCCGCCACATCGCCATCAATTCCGTTTTGGAATATTGGAATATAAACTGTGAAGTGCCATAACTTGGCCAAAGCAGGTCGTGATCACCAGTCAAGGTCACCAGGTGTTTGAGATATCGCACAATCATCCGGTATTTCGTCAAGTGGGTAACTGATTCTTCCAAAATCATATCCTGCATATTGAAACTCAAGATGGCTTCATCAACCTCAAAAAGCCCGGCATATCGTTTGGCACGCTCGCCCAAATAGAGCGGAGCCTCCATAAAAGCAGTATCCTGGCTTCGTTCCTGATAGACCTCTGTGAACTCCAATAAGGTAAGCAACAACATTTGAAACGCCTGAGCGTCTTCACATCGAATTTTTGATTTGCCCCGTTCGATGGTGCTGTTGCCAATGATTGCAAACTGGCGCATGGCCTCGGTAACAATTCCGTCGGCCAGTTCATTGCGTGGGTGGATTGGAAACACCAGTTCCTTGCCACGGTCCAGCCAGGGGGCCAGAACCTGTTTCCCACTTTGATTTCGAAAAAGGGGAGTGCCGGTTTTTCTGCTCAGAAAGAAGTGGTCGAGCAAATCAGCGAGAGGTCTTGAAAAGGGTTCCATCTTCCATCTCCTCAAGTCAATCCACAAAATTCAATAAAAAAACCAAGCTTACTACGGAAAAAGCGGGAAAAACCCCGGCCTGAAAGATCTGTTTTTCCCGTCATCACCAACTATATGATGCTTTTGTTCGATAACAAATTCTTGATATGGAAAGTAGAAGCCTGCTTTTGAAGCAGTGAGTTACAGAATGGAGACGGCATCGTACACCAAACAATATGCTGATGCCAGAATAGGAGCTATTTGTTAACAGATGATCATCACTGCCACCATCTGATCATTGCTTTACCAGGCAATTGAAATGCAATCAGGAATATGGCTGGTTGGACTCAAATGGAGAAGGAGTACGGATATGCAAGCAGGTGAACAAGTTGGCCCATATATATTAGTCCGGTTGCTGGGACGTGGCACTTTTGGAGTGGTTTGGCTGGGTGAGCGTCGGACGGAATTGAGTACCACTTACTTTGCACTGAAGTTTCCTCACGGTGAAATCGAACTGCCTGTCATCCGTCAAGAAGTCGCTTTGTGGGTGCGTGCCAGTGGACACCCAAATGTACTTCCTATTATTGAAGCCAATATTTACCCGACGACAACGGGCCCTCGCGTGGTCATCGTTAGTGAATATGCTGATGGAGGATCGCTCCAGCAGTGGCTTACCGACAACAACGGTCGCTTTGGCTCGGCAGAATCGGCGATTCAAGTGACCATTGAAATTCTATCCGGTCTGGAATATTTGCACAGCCAGGGCATCATTCATCGGGATCTGAAACCCGATAATATTCTCCTCCAGGGAGGTAAGCCCCGGTTAGGTGATTTCGGTATCTCTCGGGTGTTGACGTCTTCGCATTTAAGCACCGGGTGGAAGGGGACGCCAGCCTATATGTCACCGGAAGCCTTCACTGGAAAATATGACCAACGCAGTGATTTATGGTCAGTCGGAATCATGCTGTATCAGTTTTTGGTGGGCCAGAATCCATTTGGCAATACCGAATGGTTTATGATTATCGATCAAATTCAGTCTCAGCCAATTCAGCTTTCCCTCGAAGCCATTCCCGAGGAATTACATCCCATCCTGTCCCGTGTGCTGCAGCGAGATCGGTCATATCGTTTTGCCACCGCTTTTGAAATGAAAGAGGCCTTACAACTGGTGCTGCAAACCCTGAAAACTGAGCAATCCAGGCCACCCAAATCAGGTTTCCAGTCAGGTGGGACTTCATCCCTGGGTTCATCAGGTGCTTCATATCCCTCAAAGCAGGTATTTGTCCGCGCGGTACAAACAAATGACCAAACTCAGGATTTCCGTTCAGTATCGGCTGCGTCCATGTCTAAAACCCTTTCGTCCCCGTCGGTTGAGCCGATTCATTCAGCCTTGACCATTGGCGATTTCATGGCGCCGACGTTGGGCTCTCAATCTGACAAGCTTTCGAGCCATGCCATTCCAAAAATTGAGAATCACAATTCCGCCAATGGTTTAGCCGCGACACTGGCTTCAGGTCCGCTGATCCCACCGTTGCCGTTCCCAGTAGCCAATCTGACATTTTCTTCCAGGCCGAAAAAATCAATTCCGTGGTTGACAATCACAATTGGAATACTCGTGGGCATGGTGATTCTCGGCGGTGGAATCTGGGGTTGGACTCTCAGGGATCGTCCCTCGATTCAACCACCCAGCCCACCACCTACGGCGAGCCCTGGGGGAAGTCAACCTGTCCCATCTTCGCCTTCAGCCAGTCAACCGGCTGAAAAATCAACCGGAATGAACAATCCCTTCCCTAAGACAGATTCAAGGGGAATTCCGGCAAAGTCGAGGAGTGCTGACGTGCCTAAACAAAATCCGGTGAATACACCTCAAGGCTTGCGTCCCCCTCAACCTGCTAAAAAGGGCCGCCCGACGATTAGCGAAACCAATGAAATGGAAAACCGGGAAAATGAATAGTATTTAGCTAAATGACTTTTCTGGGGTAGGCAGTTAAAACACTTTCTTTCAATAGGTTGACATTACTTTTAGCGTTAACTTGATATACCCAACGACTGCGTTTTTTCAAACAAAAGGAGATTGACATGAGGTTTGTAAACTTGATTCTGACAAAAATCGAGGAAAGACGATTCCTCCAGAAAATGGTTCTTACCACTCTGGCCCTGGTTATGCTGGGACTGGTCGGAGTCCTGCCCATCCAGGCAAAAACCAGGCTTGGTAAATATTATGGCGGCATCGAAATCGGCTCTAAGGGTGTGAAAGCAATTGTATTGGAAATCTACTCCAGCCCTGAAGAGTATGACATTGACGTCAAGATGGACGATACCATCAACACCAGTGTTATTTCTGGTACCCCAGAAGCCATTTCCGAAACGGCTGATGCAGTCAAAACTTTTTATGTCAGGATGGTGGAACAATACAAAGTTCCAGAAGAAAACATCTTTATTGCCGGCAGCAGCGGTGTCAAGGAAAGTTTCTCCGGTGATAAGCTCTCTAAACTGGATGACTTATCGTCCAAAGTCGAGCAACGGACTGGGAAACGAGTTGAATACCTCGCCGTTGAATCTGAGGTCAAACATGGCATCAATGGCCTGATTCCAGGCCAATTTGCCGACCGTTCATTTTTGATTGATGTTGGAAGTGGAAATTTGAAATGTGGCTATCAGGAATCAAAGTCTCCACACGGCTTGAATATCGAGCGCTTCGTTGTCATTACCGGGTTTCCCGGGACCAAAACCTTTACTGACAAAGTCAAAGAGGAAAAAGGCAACTTTCTTCAAAAAGCTGAGGAATTACAGACTACTTTGATTGAAAATTCGCTCCGCGAGCAGCTTGAACGAAAACCTGGATTTCAAAACCGGTCACGAGTCTATTTGACAGGTGGTATTGCCTGGGCACTGTCCACATTGCTTTACCCGGAAAACGATAAGGGTTATGTCACCCTGAAACCTCAGGATTTTCAACAGTTTCACGAACGCGTGACTGCTAATTTAGATACACCGGATCGCATTTTTGAAGTTGATCTTTCCAAAATCAAAAACCCTCAAAAACGTGAAAAAGCCCAAAAACAAATTGAAAAAGTAGCCAATACATTTACCGCTGAACAATTGGTGGGCGGCGCAACACTTCTCAAAGGACTCTCTCGGGAGTTCAAATTTGGAAACAAAAAAATCTATTTTGCTCGCTATGGGTATCTGGCCTGGATCTTTAGCTATATCAACACCAAGGCACTGAATTAAGTCAACCTGGGTATTATCTGGATCAATCATTTCTGGAATCACAAATGAACTGATAGCTCTTCAGAAAAAGGTACAGAGTTCAAGCTTTAGCTTGCATTCATCTTACAGAAGGAACAACTCAAGTCGAATCAAAAACTTGAATCCCACGACCCACCAGTTTTCGCAAGCTAAAGCTTGAACTCTGTACGGAAATCATTTTCTGATCCGCTCATTTCACGAGCCCACACACGGGTGGATACCCAAATTGAAAAGTGCCGCAATCGGCTTATGGTTGATTCTGAACGTGCTGAACTCTGAACAAATACCAGTTGATAAGTGATGTTTGTAAGTTGGTTCTTACGAATGCGTCCCTTTTTCTACATAACCTTTGGTGTGCCTCCAAAGTTTTCCAGAGAGCCATTCTTTCTGGTTCTTCCCTCTATCTTTTTCTCTGTCACGAGAGGACTGACCTATGATGACCAAATTCTCTGTTCTTCGACTTTTCACCATCGGGCACCTGACAACCCGGATTCCAATGAAACTGGCTCTGACGGTTCTATTTCTGTGTATCTGTGCACTCGGAAGCTCTCAAAACCTCTTTGCTCAAACACCTGACAACAGCTTCAATCCTGGTGCCAACTCACTTGTGTGGGCACTGGCAGTTCAATCTGACGCCAAAATTCTGGTTGGAGGGAGTTTTACGACACTTGGAGGACAAACCCGAAACTACATGGGCCGGTTGCTTTCCACCGGCCAGCTTGATTCAGCCTTTAATCCAAACCTCGATGGCGTGGTTTATGACATCGCCCTTCAGTCAAACAGCAAAATCCTGATTGGCGGAGGGTTTCAGCAAATCAATGGATTTGCTCAAATTGGAGTTGCCCGCCTTAATGTCAATGGCACCCGGGATACAACCTTTGTCACCAATACCAACGGCTATGTGTCAGCGATTGCAGTTCAAACAGATGGCAAGATCCTGATTGGCGGGAATTTCTCCCAGGTAAATGGAGCGGCTCACTACGGAATTGCACGCCTCAATACCAACGGGTCGCTTGACACAACGTTTAATCCTCAAACGAACAATGAGGTCAATGCACTGCTCATTCAACCAGATGGGAAAATTGTGCTGGGTGGCGGCTTTTCAACCATCAATGGCTTGACTCACAATAAGTTAGCCCGGTTGAATGTAAACGGCACACTTGACACCAGTTTCACCGTTGAAGCAGAACCGCACGTGGATTGTCTGGCACTTCAGGCGGATGGAAAACTGATTGTCGGAAATGTTGGATTGCTGGGTGGAGAACAACGCTACTATCTCGGTCGCTTAAATACTGATTTAACAGTTGATACCACCTTTGTTCCCACGTTTGAGAACGATCCACAAGAAATTGTCGTGCAACCTGACGGCAAGATTTTGGTGGCAGGTAGTTTTTCAAGTGTCAATGGCCAGCCAATCGCCACAATTGCCAGGCTTAACGATGATGGAACACTTGATGCCACTTTCAATCCCGGCCCCAACCATAGCAATGGGTCAGCATACGCACTGGCATTACAGTCTGATGGCAAAGCTGTGATCGGCGGGGCATTTACCAGATTTAATGGACGGACCAATTATTATATTGCCCGGATAAATTCAGATGGCTCGCAGGATTTTGTCTTTAATCCAGGTTTGAATGCCACAGGTTCTATTGCTGGGCTGGCAATTCAACCAGGTGGAAAAATTCTGGCATCGGGTAGTTTTTACCAGATGAATGATCGGGACCGGGTAGGTGGTGCCCGTCTGAATTCAGATGCGACACTCGACGAATCATTCTTGGACCCAGGGTGTAATGGCCTCATTTATTGCTATGGCGTCCAGGATGACGGAAAAATTCTGGTTGGCGGCTATTTCGGATATATTGCCAATACCAATTGCAACTATTTTGGCCGACTCAACCCAGACGGCACCTTTGACACAACTTTTCTTGGACAGATTGGTGGCTCCGTTTATGCCATTGCAATTCAACCAGATGGGAAAATACTAATTGGAGGTGATTTTAGCCAGGTTGGGACAGAGCCACGGCTCCGAATTGCACGCCTCAATCCTGATGGAAGCCTTGACACGACATTTGATGTGTCTGCCTCAGCCAACCAGTATATAACCACAATCAGTATCCAAACTGATGGCAAAATTATTGTTGGCGGGGCTTTCACACAAATGAATGGGCAACCGCGCTCTGGAATTGGTCGGTTAAATGCAAATGGAACGTTGGATACCACTTTTAACCCAGGAGTGACCGGGGGAGTGCTGGCAACCGCCATTCAACCAAATGGGCGCATTCTGGTTGGTGGTTCGTTTTCAATGCTGGCTGGATTTGCTCGAAATAATATTGGCCGCTTGAATACCAATGGCACCCTGGATACCACCTTCACCGCAGACGCGATTGGTGATGTCAACAGTATCGCGATCCAAACCAATGGTCGCATCCTCGTTGGCGGTAATTTTTCTCAATAGATAATCCGATAAAGTAAAAATGGGGTAAGCTCCCGCTGCCTACCTGTCGGTAGGCACACGTCTGCCCTTGCGGATCGTCATCCGACGATCCGCCCAAATTGAATCAGCCCGACGACCGCTGAGGCCACCATCG
>JACQXX010000160.1 GCA_016208495.1 Acidobacteriota bacterium
CTCAACACTCAATTGAAACTCTCTGGCCTGCTGTTTCCAACTCAACCGCAGGTTCACTTGTGGTCTGTCGGCTGGAGGTGACAAACCAGCCTGACCGACAAAGATCGGGTCTACCTGGCCTGCTCGCCGGGAATTCCTGAATCTTGCTTGGATTTCTGAATTGGCCAACCTGTGAACCAACGGTTCCAGTTTGGGGTGGGTTGGGTGATCCAGTGACCAGGATCCACACTCCTGAAGGCAGGTTTTTGGCCTGAATCCGATTGTTTTGAGTATCGCCGACCACAATTGTGGTGCCACCTGCAAAAACTCCGGTTGAAAAGGTAGAGAACGTAACCCCTTCCGGTCCCCGGTATTGACCCATTGCACCGCCAATGCCAGCCCCGCTGCCGCCGTACGATGTGGCTGGTCCAGCATTGCCGCCAGCAAACAAGAGTACCCGGTTGTTGCCAGTGTCAGCAACCGCAAGGTCTCCGGCATTGTTTACGGCGACTCCTTCCGGATTACGTACCTGCCCTGGATTGAGACCGGAACCGGTTGTAGCGACATAGGTTCCGGTGTTGGCAACCGTTACCGTATGGCAGTTGAGGATTTTGAGAATCTGGTTATTGGTTTTATCGGCAATATAGAGCGTGTTGTTTTGGGATACCGCCAGCCCGGCTGGTCCGTTTACCTGCCCTGGACTGGCACCGGTTGACGCTAAAACCGTTCCAGCACCTGGATTTCCGCCCGGCAAGCGCACCACACGTTTGTTCAACGTGTCAGCAATGTAGAGATTTCCTGCCGCATCAAGAGCAAGCCCGGATGGCCCTTTCACCTGCAGAGTGGGGGTTACCGCCGCTCCATTCGTGGCAATTGCAGTCCAGGAAGCACCTGAATTGGTTGATTTCAAAATGCGATTGTTACTTGTGTCAGCCACATAGATGGTTGTACCGGTTGGGTCAGCCGTGACAGCCTCGGGCGCCATAAACCCAGCCACCCCATTGGTTACCACAGTTGCATTCAAGGCTGTCCAGCTAATCCCGTCATATTTCTGGATCCGATTGTTGACCGTATCGGCGACCAGCAGGAATGGCAGTTCAATACACGAAGTTTGGACCGTGAGCGCCAGAGTATCAGTGGATGGGGCACAGGGTAAATTGGCGATTGACCACTGCAGCACATAGGTTCCAGCACCACCGGCTGGAGTAAACGTTGCCGTTGGGTCGGTAATGTTACTGAATTGCGCGTTGGAAGTTGATGGGCCTGAAACCACTAACCAGGTACCGTTCCCGACTGACGGAGTATTTGCAGCCAAAGTTGCAATGTTTGATCCGCAGATAGTTTGATCTGGGCCGGCATTGGCCGTGGTTGGCAGGGCAGTAACAGTGATGACTACTTCATCAAATGAAGGCATGCACGGCAGTGCTGTGGTGATGGTCCACCGCAAAGTATAGGTTCCGGCGCCGCCCGTTGGGGTGAAAATGGCGGTTGGATTGGTTGGGTCGCTGATCTGGTTTGGATTGATACTCGGTCCACTCGCCACCGACCACATTCCATTTCCAGGCAATGGTGAATTACCTGCCAGGGTTGCGGTACCGGAAACACAGATGGTTTGGTCTGGACCGGCACTGGCAGTGGGAGGAGCTTGATTTACAGTGATGACAACATCATCGGTTGAGCTTGAACATGGTGCATTCGAAATGGTCCATCGCAGGGTGTACATTCCGCCGCCGCCCGCCGGAGTAAAGCTCGTTCCAGCAACATTGACGTTGCCAAACTGGCTTGGTGACAGATCTGGTCCATTCACGACCGACCAGGTTCCAGTTCCAACCGTTGGATTGTTCGCCGCCAATGTCGCTGTACCCGTTGAACAAATGGTTTGGTCTGGACCAGCATTGGCCACAGTCGGAGCCGTATTCACCGTGATGACAACATTATCAGTTGATGGTGTGCAGGGTGGATTGGTAATAGCCCACTGCAAGGTATAACTTCCCGCTCCGCCCGCCGGAGTGAAGACAGCATTTGGAATGGTTGGGTCGTTAAACTGGCCGGAATCGGTGCTTGGTCCGGTTGCCACCGACCACAGCCCAGTTCCAAGGGTTGGGTTGTTCGCAGCCAATGGTGCTGAACCGGTTGAGTAGATCGTTTGATCTGGGCCGGCATTGGCCACAGTGGAAGCGGCATTTACGGTAATGACGACATCATCGGTTGAAAGTGGACAAGGTGAATTGCTAATTGTCCATTGTAAGAGGTACGCTCCGGCACCGCCCGCCGGGGTAAAAATAGCATTGGGACTGGTTGGATCGTCAAACTGGCTCGAACTGGTATTCGGTCCACTCACCACCGACCACATTCCATTTCCAACCGACGGTGAATTGGCAGCCAGCATGGCTGAAGCGTCTGAACAAATGGATTGGTCTGGTCCTGCACTTGCCGCAATATCCTCAAACACGGTTACCATTCGTTTCTGGTTGATATCAGTGCCAGCGCGATCCTCATTGGCCGTGAAAATCAAATTCCGGCCCATATCAATGGCCAGATCTCTTATCTCAACATTTTCTGGGTTATTTCCATTCGCAATGATTGAGTCATGCAACGTTGGCGATTCAACCACCGATTGTATAACACTGACCAGACCAGTGGGCAGCCCGGTGGCACCCACATAAATCCGACTATTTTTCGAATTGACCGAAATTGCTGATGGAGCACCTCCAAGTTGGGTAATTGGGTAATAGACCGTGCCGCCATCCGTGATGTTGAGGAATTGATCTTGGGCTTGATCTATGACCCCAATCGTATCAACACCGAGACCTGGAAAGGCCGCAACATAAATTTTGCCATTGTGTGATCGCAAGTAGCCAGGGCACAGGGAATTGCCACTCGGGTCTACAATATCCAAAGGGGGTCCACTCCCAAACTTTCGAACCAATTTGTGGCAATTCATAATTGCCCCTGGCCCCTGGCCCCAGTTCGATCCTGATTCTGGCTGATCCGGTTTTTGAGCCTGATGATCCGCGGATCAAACGGGGTTCTGGCCGTCACGCTCAAAGTTCAGCTTCGGCGGACCTGGTGCGCAGTCAAAACTGGCGGCATCAGGCTCGTGGCGTCTGGCGCGGAAATTATCTGCCGCGCCTGGTTGGTACCCGGCAGGAAGCAAATGCAATCCGCGCCAATTTCGCTCAAGATAAATCTCTGGTGGCACTTGATTTTGACGCCCAACGGTCGCTGATATTCGAAACGGATCTGTCCTCATATCACTATCTTCAATTTGCCACTCACGGGATTTTCAATAGTGACTATCCGGAATTATCCGGACTGATCCTGTCGCTGGTATCACCTGATGGACGGCAGCAAAATGGTTTTCTGCAACTCCACGACATCTACACCTTAAAATTGAATGCCGAACTGGTCGTTTTAAGCTCCTGTCAATCTGGACTTGGCCAGGAGGTAACTGGTGAAGGAATCGTTGGGTTAACCCGAGGTTTTATGTATGCTGGAACATCACGGGTGATCGCCAGTTTATGGGCGATCAATGACGATACCACCAGCGAACTAATGAAAGAATTCTATCGAACCATGCTTTCCGAACACCTTTCACCTGGGACTGCTCTGCGCAAGGCCCAACTTGCGTTATGGCAGCGCACCCCCAGGCAAAACCCGTATTTTTGGGCTGGGTTTGTACTGCAAGGAGACTGGAAGTAGGGCAATCAGAATCCCTTTATGACAAGTGAACCAGGTTCCACCAGAATTTCAAAATGGGATTTAACGGCTGAAAGCTTACAGGCACTTCTGGACGGCCTGGCACCCCACCCGGAAGTGGCCGCTCAGAAATTTGAAGTGCTCCGGTTAAAGCTCTTTCATTTTTTCCAGGCCAAAGGATGTCTTACCTCCGAAGACCTGGTTGATAAAACCATTGACCGAACTGCCTGCAAGGTTCTGGAAGGCGGGGTCGCGTCCCAGTGTGACGATATCAATCGCTATGCCTATGGAGTGGCCAGATTTATCTGGCAGGAACATCTGACTGAAGCTCGAACCACAAAAAACCTCGATCAATCGGTGACCGAGACCTTTCCGATTGTCACGGTTCCGACAGCAATTGCCGGGTTCAACCTTCATCATGAAGAACGGTTTCAATGTTTGGAAAAGTGTCTGGCAACCTTGCCGCCGGATGAGCAGGAACTGGTTTTGGGGTATCACGATTCAGGGAAAAATAAAGAAAACCGGAAACATCTTGCTGACCGGCTGAGCATTTCACTGGGAACCCTGGCTACCCGAGCTTGCCGGATTCGTGAGAAATTAGAACACTGTATTGACCTGTGTCTTCAACATTCCTCCAAAAACACGTAACAGATTCGTCAATTTCATCATATAGATATGACCCAGATCTATCCTCACTCAGAATCAGGAAATACCGATGTGATACGGCACTATTTGTTAGGTCTGTCAACTGAAGATGAATGTGAACAGATTGAGGCACACCTCTTTGCTGACGATGAATTTTTTGGACAAATCAAAGCTGCCGAAGACCAGTTGATTGATGAGTACCTCACCGGTTTGCTCCCAGTCCCGATTCGAGAACAATTTGAACGTGAGTATTTGCGAATTCCGGAACGTCGCAAGAAAGTGGAAATGGCCGGAGACCTTTTGCGTCTGACACTGGCTCGAAAAACGATTGAGGCAGCGCCCACGGCGACACGTAACCCAGAGGCGCCGGATGCCCTGGGTCAAACTCAGCAGAGTTCGACGGTGGTGCCCTTCCCAAGCCGGAAGTTTTCACCCGGTAACAGGAAACAACTGGCAGTTGCTGCATTGCTGGTCATTACCATTGGATCAGGTTGGGGGTTGTGGAAAATCACACACCTGCAATCTCAACTTGAAGAGGCCCAGACGACACAGGAACGGGAAACCAAACGGGCGACTGACCTGGAACACCAGCTTGCTCAGGAACGTGGAACCGCCGCCGAACTGGCCAAACGATTGGAGGCCGAACGCCAGCACCGAAGTCAACTTGAACAGGCATTATTGAATTCACTTCCGTCACCGCCTCAAACGTCAAGTCCGTCACCGGCACCCGCTGGCCTGCTTTCTTGTATTTTATTTCCCAACCTCACGCGAAGTTCAGGTGGGGCCAGGCCACTCCGCCTGACGCCATCAGTCAACACCATCCAGTTTCAGCTTATGCTCCAGGCTCATCAACCGGACTCATCACTCACGGTGCTCATCCGCACGGCTGAAGGGACTGAGGTCTGGCATCAGGAAAACATCCGTGCCAGACAGGCTCGCGGCCAGAAACTGATCAACCTGAAACTACCGGCAACCACATTTGAACCGGCTGACTATGTCATCGAAGTTCGTCAAAAAAGTTCAGACCAGGGCTTTGAAAAGGTGGCAACCTACCATTTTGCCGTTCGAAACTAAGGGAGCGTTAAAAAATAAGTTCCTGGGAGCAATGGCGTCCTGTTACGTCCAGGTTTTGGTTTTGCACCGCGAAGCGTTGCGGTTCGGATAGCCGGTCGGTTGGCCGCTTTGGGCCTACCACCGGATCCAAGGTCACCTCGTTGTCCCTCCCCGCGTCGCCCGCGCCCGCAGGGTGCGGGCAACGCGGGGAGGGACTGGAGGAACAAATCGGTTCCGGTGGTAGCTCGCAAAGCCTCGCAACCACCGGCTATCCGAACGGCAGCCCTCCGGGATGCTCAATCCAAATGCCGGTACCCCAAATGAAAACGGGAAGTTGATTTCTTACAGTCCCTAAGCCCAATTCAGTTTTGAGAATCAAAAAAATCCCTGATTGATAGAGCTTTGGAAGGTGTTGCGCGTCTGGATCAAATGAGTTTTTTGACATCCGCGAGGAACCAGCCACAACTGGTTAGCTGAGAAAAATTCCAGGGTTGAAATGTAATGGATTTTCAGTTTTCATCACTCCTGGTGTCAGAAAGAAAATTACACTGCTTGATTAGAGAAAAGGTAGCTTGTTATGCACAACTATCGTTTTATGGTGCCGGTTCTTTTGGTATTGACGATTCTGAGTTGGTGCCCGATGGCACTGGCCCAAGATGAAGAACTTCGGGCCCTGCGCCAAACAATTGAAAAAAAACCTCAAAACCTGGGATTTGAAGAAGGAACCCTCGGGCAAATTCCCTCTGGCTGGCGACGAGTCCCCGCCCAGTATCCGTATGATGCCAAACTGGTCAATGATCGGGTTAAGCAAGGCAATCAGGCTGCATTCCTTTTCCCAAACCCTGGAGTAACGCCCAAATCATTTGAATTTGGGAATTTAATGCAAACCTTGGACGCAACCAAATACCGGAATAAACAGGTGCGATTTCGGGCGGCACTCAGGGTCAAGGCAGAGAGTAATGAGTCTGAAGGCCGGCTTTGGATTCGGGTTGATCGGCCACACGGCGCTGTCGGCTTTTTTGACACGACTCTGGATGATGCGGTGTATCAGGATCAGGACTGGCAATATGTCGAGGTGGTTGCCGAGGTTGCCGACGACGCTGAAACCCTCAATTTCGGAATTCTGTCCATCGGTGACGCTCAGGTCTGGATAGATGATGCTTCGCTGGAAGTGGTTGGTGACATTTTCTCCTTGAAAGAACCAGCCCGTCCTTTAACGGAACAAGGTCGAAGAAATGTGATTGCCTTCACGCGCCTGATGGGGTACGTGCGGCATTTTCATCCCAGCGATCAGGCAGCGGAAGTTGAGTGGGTCAAATTTGCGGTTCACGGCATTCGTGACATTGAAAACGTAGCCACCGACGCTGAGTTGATCCGTGCGCTCAACAATTTATTTACACCGATTGCCCCAACGGTCCAGGTCTTTGCAACGAATAAGCCACCCACACTCCATTCGGCGTTACTTCCCCCGGCAGAGACCACCTCCATTTCAGTAATCAAATGGTTCAACCGTGGATTTCAAGGGGACAACTCAACTACAACTTACTCAAACCAGCGGCGAGCCCAACCTTATCGAAACAACACCCTTCCGGAAGGATATAGCGATCCAGCCAAACCCTTTGAAGCTGACCTCGGCGGCGGTATTCGATGTCGGATTCCACTCACGCTCTTCCGGGATCGGAATGGAACACTCCCGCACATTGCCCAACGAGCCGAATTTCCAACCATTGAAAAATTTACTGGCAACGACCGGGCAACCCGGCTGGCAGATGTCGCCCTGGCCTGGAATATCCTGCAACACTTCTATCCTTATTTTGACATTGTCAATGTGAACTGGATGCAAGTCCTTCCCAAAGCACTCAATCTGGCAGCGAACGATAAAAACGAAGTTGCCTTTAAAAAGACTTTGCAATGGCTGATCGCCCAACTCAAAGATGGTCATGGCCTTGCCCAGGATGGGGCTTATTCAACCGGTGGGATTCCGCTTTCGTGGACGTGGGCCGAAAATCAACTGGTGGTCACCTCGCTGGCGGTGTCCAACATTCCCAACCTGAAACCAGGTGATGTCGTGGTCGAAGTCAACGGCAAACCAACCGCGAAAGTCATTGAAAAGCTCGAAAAGTATATTTCCAGCCCGACACCACAATGGAAACGCTTTCAGTCTGTGAATGCATTGCGACTTGGCGAAGCCGGCGATACCACTACCCTCAAACTCCGTTCGGTCGAAGGGACTCTCAAAACCGTCCAGCTTCAATTTTCCAGTCAGTTTTTTTATTACGCGGAGCCTCGCCCAGAAAAGTATCAGGAATTGCGCCCCGGTATCTGGTATTTTGATCTGGAGCGCTGCACCGATGACGACTTCAAAGCCATCCTCCCAAAACTGGAATCAGCCAAAGGGATTATTTTTGATGGGCGTGGGTATCCATCGGTGAACCCAATTGTGATCCAACACCTCATCACTCAGGATGTACAGTCCGCGATTTTTGCGGTGCCAATTGTTTCAACCCCCGACCATCGTTCAATGACTGAATTTAGCACCAGTGGTCGGTGGTTACTTACGCCCCGGGCGCCTTACCTGACGGCAAAATATGTGTTTTTGATTGATGGACGGGCCCTGAGTTACGCTGAATCGTTTTTGGCGGTCATCGAAGCCTACAAACTCGGTGAGTTGGTCGGAGAGCCAACGGCAGGAACCAATGGAGCCGTTGTAAGCCAAACTTTCCCCAGCAGGTTTCGGTTGCGCTGGACTGGGATGCGAGTTACCAAGCACGATAACACGCCACACCATGGGGTTGGAGTGCTGCCAACCATTCCTTCATCAAGAACAATCAAGGGCATCGCTGAACGCCGCGACGAACAGCTTGAAAAAGCGCTGTCCCTCTTTCAGCAATAAATGACAAGGTGACAAAGTGACACTTTGTCACTCTGTCACCCTGTCACCTTGTCACCTCAGTCACCTGCTCACTGCTGGCGGCGTGACAGATTGAGTACCAGCGTTTCATACGTTCGGATATCATCATCGTCAGAACTCAGGTAAGTGCCTTTGTCGTCAAAGAGTTCCACGTGCCCGTGGAATTTCAGAAATACGCCGTATGACTTGAGATAGTATCCGAAATTGCTCACGTCAATTGAGAACTCTCCGTCGTCTGAGTCGGCAACGAATTTGTAATCCGCCGTGCTTCCAGTTTCACTGACGTAGAGCGAATAGCCCTTAAAGGTAATATCTATCGTTCGAGCCACTTTGCCGTTTGGGTGAAATTCGGTGATCTTCCAGTGTCCGTCGTCAATTTCCTCGCCCGGCATTGAGACCAGCAAGGTCGTACGAATCAACTCAACCGTGGAGGAGGATTTCGCAACGCTCGCGTCCACGTTTTGGGCCACCTGCGGGCCCCAACCTTCCCAGATCAACCCATCTTTGTAAATTCGCAACCCAAAGCCAGCCAACTGATTGCCGTTACAACTGAAGCTCGCTGAGTAGCCATACAAGGAATTATCTGACTTTGAGAACGGCTTGAGGTTATAGACCACCAGCGTGTCTTCTTCTTTGACTTCGGGCCATTTGTTGAGATGCCGGTCCACAATACACACCGTGTATTTTCCACCCGCTGCGATTTTCGAGTCACTGTAGGTCTGTTGATCGCCCGAGGCAGGCAGTTTCACAATCTGTGAGTTGACCTGCTGTCCCTTGTCGTCATAGATGTGGAAACCGGCAATCTGTTCAGGTGGAATCAACCCGCGACCGGTGCCAACCCCTTCAAATTCCCAGGTGATGCTGCCAGCAGCCACGGTTTTCACGGTTGGTGGCTGCAGCACATAGTACCGAATGTCTATTTCGGCACTGGCTGCAAAATCACTATTGACCAGCATTTGCTCAATCGAGCTGGTGGGTTGACCTGAGCCGAAATGTTTGATGGTGATAGGTTTCCCGCCAGCGAAATAGTCTTTGTTCTGGTCAATCGGGGTTTTCCCCTGGTAACTGGCATTTGACGAGCCAATGAAATCAAAAGTCGTTGATTTCAAACTTTTGCTCCCGGCGGTCTGCGTTCCATCCATTACAAACAAGCCGTCTCCTGAATTTTTGCTCGACAGAATCATATTCACCATCGCCAGTGAGTTTACTGTGCCCTTTAGCTCAACGTAGTGATAGCTGTCACTGAAAAATGGCCCGTTGCAGGTGATTTGATCAGCAAAACCTGGATCATACGGATACCCGCTCAACCGGCTTTTGATGCTTTGAACCAGCCCGTCCATATCTTCCGGATGAGTCATGAGGTAAACCCCATAATCGCCAAACACCTGTACCAGCCCGTCTTTGATCCCCCGGTCGGCCAGTTCAGCCGCCAGATGGATTGTCATCGGGAAACCAGCCATGTCCTGTTCGCGCTTGAGGAGTTTGGCCACAAAATCGCTGCCATAATTGGCTGACAACCATTCCAGAAAATGGGCGGCGGCATAGTAACTTTCCTCGTCATTGGCATCGAGTGATGAAACCAGGTAGTTTTTCATCCCGTCTTTGACCAGAAAGGCTTTTTTCTGGGCATCGGACATGCCCGTTTGCATTGCCATGTAGTTGGCTGAGGCTTCGATAAACCAGATTTCCGACCCGAGCCAGGCTGAAACATAGCCGAGCTTTCCGGTGGTAAAGTACTGACCTTGAAAGACGTGGGCGAGTTCGTGCCCGGCAACGCCTTTCATGTAGTCACAATTCTCCAGCCGGTTTGAGAGATAGAGCGGACCGCCAATCGCGCTTTCCCCCGCCGCGTCTTTCAGTTTGGAAACATAGGCATATTGTGGAAGTGAGAGCGCCGTAAATGGCTTGCCCGGTAAGGCCAAATATTTGTCATATGCCTGATTGAGATAATTCATCAGATCCGCGACAAACGGCTCTGGCCCCACGCCACCAGTGCACCCTCGCCAGGCGGAGGAGCTTGGGACACATTCGTCATACCCAAAGGCCGACGGGTAATAGACAATATAAAACCGTTCGTTCGGGTCTTTCCCGGTCACGGTAATATCAAGGGCTGAAAGCTGGATGCGGTAGGTTCGCACCAGTGTCGCGGTTTGATTTGGTTCAAATCCTTCTGAAGCTTGCTCAGCCAGTGCGGAGAAGCTGGACGGAATCGTCGTCGCGAAATACGCCGAACTCGTCACCGGATCAAAGCTGATCAACATGCCTTCGGGCATCCAGTTTTTGGTGCCGTCAATCTGGTATTCGAGCCGAAACACCCGTTCCGCCGGGTTGGTCGGTAGCAGCGCCGGAGCAATCGGAAAGCCAACCACCACCGCTTTGTCGCGCAGGATTTTTCCGGCCAGCGTCAGTTTGTAGACCCCGGAAATCGGTGCAAAGTCATTTTTGACCTTTAATTTCTTTGGTGTCTTCTTCGTTTTGGTCCAGGTCGCGGTGAAAGATTCATCGCCTGGCGTTGGGGCAAAAATCGCCATCGCGCCATCTTCGCCTGACACAACGGCGCCTTGATCAGCCTCCACCATCGCACCGTTGGGTTCGGTGCAATCTTTGACGGTAATGGTCATCGTCGCTGGTGAGCCGACCTGGTAGGTGCTATCCGGTATCAATTCGACTATGATCGTTTCATCGCCTTCATTTTCTGAATCAGGCATCAAGGTCACCGGAATACTGATCTGGGTCTGGTCTTTGGCAACCGGCATCGTTTCGGGAAGTTCAAGATAGTCGTTGCCCATCACGGCTGAGCCCGAAAACCGATACTTGACCGCCATGGCCCAGTCAATATTGCCAGTGGTCGTAATCACACAATTCGCCATTGAAAGCTCTGAAACCGTCATCGCAGACGAAGCAAATTTCAACGTTGGAAGCGATTCGTTGTCCAAGATTGAAACCGTGGCGGTTGACGGTGTTCCAATCTGATAGCCGCTCCCCGGTGTGAGGGTGATGATGACGGTTTCGGTGGATTCAGTTTCGCTGTCATCAAGCGGAATCACCGAAATCGTGGCTTTGGCTGCTCCGGCCTGCATCAACACGCCTCCGGAAAGTGCCATATAGTCGCGTCCTGCCGAAGCTGTACCACTCACCTGATAGTTGATCGTCAAGGCTGTTGTGCTGGTGCCGGTTCGGGTAACGGTCACCGTGCCGGAATTGCCTCCAATCTCAGCCGCGACATTGTCGGTGGCTTCGAGGGTCAGCGTGGATGAGCCTCCGCTGATCACCACGGCTGTGACACTGGTGCTGTGTGTCAGGCCGCTCGATGTCCCGGTAATCGTTACCGTGTAGCTGCGTTGGGGTGTGCTGGTGCTGGTGCTGAAGGTCAACGTCGTCCCGCCACCGGGTGAAACGGTGCTGGTTGCCAGTCGCGCCTGGACAGTGCTGTCCGCAGGACTGACCGAAGTCGTCAGTGAAATGCCCTGTGAAAAACCGTTGATCGAAGTCGCCATCACCGAAAAGACCCCACTCCCACCAGGAGCAATTGCTTGTGAACTGGGGCTTCCTGAAAGCGAAAAGTCGCCGGTCGGGCTGGTTTGTTTACTCACAACCGCCCGGATCATGACATTCATCTGGGTGCCGTCGGTAAACTGAATCGGCCCCTGGTAATTGATACCATTATCAATTGAAAAATATCCACGCCGCTGGGCAACACCATTGGTATCAACCGGGAAGCCAACGCCATTGTGCGGGTTGGGCGCCTGATAGCCGACATAAAAATCACCTGCGGAAATCGTGGGCCCACTCACGGCAAAGTCAACAAATGACCCAATGCGCGGAATGGTCACCGACTGATTGACGGCCAGCGTCGGATTTGACGGTGGCTGACCACTCCCGGACGAGTCGGTGAAGGCCACCAGCCGGATGCTTTGGCCAACCGGGCTGGCGTAGCCTTGAAACGAAGCAAAGTAAATCCGAATCGTCTTGAGTGTCGCCGGATAGCTGCTCGGGGTCAGCCGGTTGACGATCAAGAGTCCATGATCAATCACGCCGCGTCCGTCGAGCGTTCCATCATCGGTTTTGAGTTCTTCATCCGTGGATTGCATCCCGGAAACGACCGCCCGAATGCACACATTGGCGTGCTGGCCGCTGGAAAATTGGAACGGTCCGGCAAATCCCTCACCGTTTGACGTCGAATAAAACGCCCGATCATACTGTGCGCCATTCAGGACGGTTGAAAATCCAGCGCCGTGGGCGGGATCCGACACCTGATAGCCCAGGTACACATCTCCTGAAAGGATGGTCACCGGGTTGATTTCAAACTCGGAGAATTCGCCTATCGCAGGAATTGTGATCAATTCTTGAGTGACGAATGTTGGTGACTCGGGTGGTTTGCCCAGGCCATTGGGATCCAAAAAGGCCACCAGTTGAACCGTCTGTCCAATCGGCGATGGAAACCCGTGAAACTGATCAAACCGGATTCGCACCCGCTGGATCATTGCCGGATAGCTGGACGGCGTAAACCGATTGACCACCAGCAGGTTCTCTTTGACCAGGCCCGAATCCGGGATGCCTGCCTCGGTTTTGAGTTCTTCTTCGCCAATCAACATCTCTGACAGGGGCGTTGGAACAACCCAGGGTTCAGGTGAAATTGGAACCAGTGGTTCAAACCGATCATGTTCGGCCAGCAGCGAAAGGGCCTTCCCTTCAGAAAAAGGAGATGCCGTCACCGGTGCCGCCCTTTCCTGAATTGAAGTACTGACAATCGGAATTGGGAATGCAAATAAGAGCGTGAGGAGAATCAGAAGAAATACAAAGAAAAACAGGAGTTTATATCCACGGGTGTTCATGGGATGCCTCCCTTCTGCTGCCATCGAACACACACAAAGCAGACAGCAGCTTATGAAGGGCAATCCCTATGCCAGTTGGATTTTTGGGTGCAGCGCGCCAGGCCGAGACCTGCGTTCAACCAAACCGCCGTCAGAACCTTGGACCAGTGTTTTTCCTCTATTGACCGGTAAAAATCCCCCATTGTCACCAGTTCAGAGGACCGTCATCACTTTTGGGCTGTGATTTTGCGCATTCCGAGGCCCAGTTAGCCCAAAAAGATCTCAAAACCTGAGTCGGAACCCAACCTGAAACTGCCTGGGAGCAAACGCTGACGTGTACCGATCTCGCGTCACGGGGTAGCGTCCATTGATTGGTGTCGGCAGGTTAAAACTCCCATCCGGTTGAATCGGGTAGGTGTTGTTGATCAATCGGACATTGAGCCGATTGAACAGGTTGAATACATCGGCAAAGACATCAAGCTTGAACTTGTTCCCCAACTCAAAACCACGGGTCAGGCGCAGGTCTACCTGAGCATAACCAGGACGGATGCCGGCATTACGAGCGAGAGGAACGCCGTTTACAAGTGGACGGTCATTAGTTCCAGAGCCATCTCCATTAATATCTGCTCCAGCTACTGGATTGAATGGAGACCCTGATTCAAGTGTTGTAACTCCTGATAAAATCCAATTTTTGAGCAACCTAGTGCTCCAGGGTGATTCAACCCGGAAATTACTCACCCACCTATGGCGCAAATCGAGAAACGACAATGACCGATCAACCTGGCGAAAGCCAGGAAGTGCGGGGCTAAGGTTTCCAGCTTCCTCACCGCCAAAATCTCCAGTATTATCAATGGATTTTGAAAATGTGTAATGAAAACCTAGATACCATCCCTGAGCGAACCGTCTCTCCACTACCATAGTTAGCCCATTGTAATAACTATCACCGGCAAAGGTGGCAATAGCAACTGGCCCAAACTGGGGATAAGGTCGAATCCCGGTTTGTGGGTCTCGAAAATTGTATTCGCTTCCATTTGTAAAAATACGATTTCCACGTGTCCAGACATAAGTAATCTCTGTTATCCAGTTTTGATCGATTTTCCAACCTAGTTGTAAAGAAGCCTGATGAGTGATCGGCAGCTTTGGAATTTGACGATCAATCGTGTCTACCCGTTTAAATGGTCCAGCTATTGGTAGTTCAAGTGGTCGCGTTGTGAGCCGACCAAACCCTTGTGGATTGGAAAGCACAAACGGCAGTGTTTCTGGTACGGTATAGGTTAAGAACCTGGCTATATCCGAATCTAAATTTCCCGGCTCATAGGCATCTGTCCCGTAAGCTCCGACTCCAGCAGCGGGGTTTATGTTGGCATAAGCCCCATATGTTGAACTCACTACCAACTGTGGGAGTTTTCCTGGTGACCACGAAATCCCAAGCCGAGAAGTTATGGTTACCGTCGGAAGGGTAAATCCCTGCAGTGCAAAGTGATCAAGCCTGATACCTGGTTTCACCAATAAGTTGTCTCGCACCTGCCAATCATCCTGCACAAAAATAGAAAAGTTAGTTTGTGTAACATCAACTGGGCGGTTCGGTGAATAGCCCAGGCCAAATACAGATGGAATTGGCATTTCCGCCAATGGTAGGTTCGCTGGAAAGTTGGGTTGTATTGAAATTAATGGGAGCAATGGCGCCAAGGCTGTCAGAAAACGCCGCTGAGCCCGGCTCCGCAGTTTGGGTTCAAACGCTTCGAGAGCTCCAATAAAACCATTTCCTGGAAGGTCTAAATACCTCAAATCCAAATCCAAATAGGCAAACCGTCCATAATCGAGGTGACCAAGTTGGACTTGATTACCGTACCGAAGAAAATCCCCACCAAACCGCACTGAATGATTTCCAAGAAACCCTGAAACAACCTTCCCAATTTGAATCACCCGGTTGGTTCGGGTGTGATTGGCAAACCCATTTTGACCAGTGATAATTTGACCGCCCGTGGCAAAGCCATTTAACCTGATACCAACGACCTCTCCACCACGAACTAGAAAATCCTGGTTGCCAATCCCTAATTTACTTTCTAACACCCATTTTCCCGAATTTGAACTCCAGACATTCCGGATTCCACCATCATGAACTCCAGCTTCCAGCGTTCCAGCGAAAGTCCTATCAAGAGTTCCGCCAAATCCTTGTGCGGCTCCATCTCGAAGCCCAGCAAAGTTATATCTCACGGTTAGCCGGTTTTGTGGTGTCACATCAACATCAACCCGTCCAAGGATGCTTGAGGTGGCGATTCCTACGGGTTGCGGACCAGTTCTGACCCAGGTATAGCCTCGATTGTGCAATAACTCCACAATCCGTTCTGGAATTGTCACAACGACTGTATCTTGAATCGTTTGGCGTTCTCCGGCAGCAAAGAAATAGGCCCGATTTGGTTTGATTGGACCTCCAACCGAAGCCCCAAACTGATCCTGTTCAAAGTTGGTTTGATTTTTGGCGAATGCATTTCGGGCTGCAATGACATCATTGCGAAAGATCCCAAATAAACTCCCGTTGAATTCGTTGCTCCCTGAGCGGGTAATGACATTCATCACGGCTGATGTTGCTCGGCCAAACTCCGCAGAGTAGCCGTCAGTCACCACTTGAAATTCGCGTACGGCCTCAATACTGAAAAAAGACCGATACGCCCCTGTTGAAGGATCATTATTGTCAAATCCATCAACCTGAACATTGTTGAAACGTGGCAACTGCCCATTTGCAGAAAATCCAGTTGAGCGGAAAATTCCCTGGTTGACCAGCCGTTCCTCCCGGATTCTGGGATTAATGACCACAAAATCCGTAAACACCCGCCGATTGATTGGCAAACCCTGGATTTGTTCCTGGCTCACCAGTGATGCCGACGCCGTGTCGCCAAACAACCGTGAGCCTCCCGCCCGGATGACGATTTCTTCTGCTGGTTCGGCACCGCAGACCAGCGTCAGGCGTGAGACTTCCGACACCCGGACGTCGGTGGCGACTCCGGGAGATTCACAGTCTCCGGTTGTGACCGTTACTTCGTAGCTCCCCGGTGGAAGGTCGGTCAGCACGAAGTCTCCACGGTCGTTGACCTTTATTTTTCGCTCCAGCCCGGTTGAGTCTTCACGGGCAATCACTTCAGCTTCGGTCAGGGCGATTCCGGCGGGATTAACCACCTTTCCGGCGATGATTCCCGAAGCACTCCCTGGCGTTTGGGCACCGACTGGAAGCCACAACCCCAGCACCATCAGTGCCAGCATCAGCCAGCTTTTTAGAACACATAAAAGGATGTTCGTTGGCGTCGCCAAACGTTGCGGCATAGGGTTCCCTCCGACATTGGTCAGATTTCGGTTCAATAGCTCAATTTTTCTGGATTTCATCCCCAAGAGCGCTGGAGTTTAGCTGCAATAGCATCTCCATTGCCACTGGAAAATCTCTCCGTGACGGATTCCTTCGGGATGGTTTGGAAATTCAGAGGAGGGCAGCCGACGAAGCTGGCGTCGGCAGCCTTCGACCATCTTTTCCAACACTTGCTTCATTTGCTCAAGAATGATCTTTTCAAAAAGGCCACACCCACGACATCCTGGCTGTCAGATTCAGCCCGGACGATCAAAAACTTGTGTCCTATTCTGGGGGACGGCTGGCTGGGCTGCTGGGATGTCAACCAACGACAGCTTGTGTGGAAAGCCAAAACCGAGTTTATCCACACTGGAACAATCCTCGTTGTTTCAGAAAGAAATTCATTTTCCGTTTAAATAATCAGTTAAGAACTATCTTACTGGTGCTAATGAAGTACCAGAAATTCAATAAACCTACTATTATCTATATGTTACACAAAAATCACCTCAAAAGTCTAATTTTATGAGAAACCTCCCAAATCATTTATTTTAAAGTAGTTAAAAATTTATGTTAAATTTTTATTGAAACGGAAAGCTTTATTTGCTGGTGCTAATGAAGTACCAGAAATCAGCTAACAACCATATTTTTCAATATATTGAAAGGTTGACACTTCTAATTCCAAGCAATGCGCTAAATTTTTCATTTTGCTAAATAGCTGAATCTAAAGAAATTACAAGGACTTTTTATTTTTTTGTTTTGAGGTGAAATTTTTTACTGGTGCTAATGAAGTACCGCTAATTCAATAAGATCTTTATTAACATTAAAATACAGGATTTTTAAGATTGGAGAACTTCGCCTTTTTACTTATCTCCGTACATATTAAAAGAGGTAAACAGATACTTGATCCATGACCTTGACTAAGATTTCCAGAAAAACAAGAGTCTAACACTTCCTTCAACTTATTGATTTTAAAGAAAATTCAATAACCATGTAATACGCCACTGGTGCTAATGAAGTACCGCACTGGTGCTAATGAAGTACCACGCTGGTGCTAATGAAGTACCGCACTGGTGCTAATGAAGTACCACGCTGGTGCTAATGAAGTACCAGGCAAACCTTCAAGTTATTGAAAAATAAGTAGTTTACGGCGAAAATTTTGAGCTGGATACTTCTTAGATACATGTATTTAGATACTTCTTAGATACACACACATGGGGGAATTTGGTCAGTTCGCGCAAAACTGGTGTGTGTTGAGCAATCAAAACACTTCGAATTCAGAGTGGTTTCTCACTTGCCAAAAGAAAGTGGTCGGGGTAACGTGAATTCTAACCTTTGGGACACTCCCAAACTGAATTGTTACAGGGTAGCTCAATGAATCAAAATCAGGATAACCAGTCAGTTTTAGAGCAAAGCGTTTTAAAAAAAATCCGACCGGAACTCAATCTTGAAAAATGGTCTGTCTGGCAACCTGCTCGATCCAAAAATGCACCGCAAGTTCGAACCTTCCAGCGAGAGATTTCTTTTCCAGATGGAAGTAAAACAACCGCCAAAGTCGAAATTGGATTTACCAATCACGGAGTCCTCACCACGGAAGACCAAAAAACATACTATGCCCTGGTGAAGTTATGGGAAGAACAGGGACGCAGCCTGGACCCGGTTCAGTTTTCACTGCAGCAACTGGCCAAACACCTCAATAAAAAATGGGGGACAAACGTCATCAATTCTTTGACCCAATCCCTGAAAAAACTGCGAGTGACCCCGTTTCACTGGGAAAATTCATATTTCAACACCTCAAATCAGGAGACAATGGAGGTGCTTGATACCTTTACCATCCTCTCTGACCTCAAAATTGCCACTCGCAAAAAGGATGGTATCACCAATGAAGCAACCGGCTACTTTCGATTTAATGACTACATTTTAAAGAACTTGCAGAACAATCATTCCAAACCTCTGTTTTTCCATGTCGTCATCAATTTCAAAAGTGAAATTGCACAACTGCTGTATATCCACGTTGATTTGATACTCAGTAACAAAGATATTTACGAGCGTCGGAGCAAAGAACTGTTTGAGGATCTTGGGTTAACCGGTGAGGCATATGACAAAAAGCGAAGCAAGCGAAAACAGGTCTTGGAACCAGCCCTGGCTGAATTGCAAGGGGTTCCGCTCTCAAAAGGTGGGGTGATTCATTTTGCGGCTGTCCTGGAAACAAAAGACAAGGATGACTATAAAGTGGTTTTTCGGCGGGGAACCCATCCCAAGGTTCCCGTTGACCGACTGATCCCAGTCCAGGATGGACCCAGACGAGCTTCACAACTTAAACCAGCGGGTCCTCCTCCTTCCACTGATCCTACCCTGGATTTTCAAGGGCCTGGAGCAGAACTCCTGAGGTACTTCAACCAGGTCTTTTTCAAGGTTGATACCCGACAGCATCAGGCTCGGCATCTGGAGCTTGCCCACAACCTGGTGATATTGTACGGGTTGGACCTTGCCAAACACATTGTGGATTTCAGCCATTCGCAGGCCAGCCTGACCAATTTTCCAGTGGCCACATTCGGAGGCATCACCCAGTACATTGATCGTGCGATTGCTGATTTTCACGCCCGAGCGACCCAACCCGGCTCAGTAAGTCCGGTGACAGAGGCAAATCCTCCCTCCCTTGATCCAGGCAACCTGGAATATGCCTATCAGGCGTATGTGGAATCTGAGGTTGAGCAGTACATTGCTGAGACTTTTAGCACTGAAACATACTCTGACTTGATCGAAGCCAAAAAAACCGCTCTACTGGCTTCCAATCGCAATCTGTACAGTAAATGGCAGGAGGATGCACTGGTATCTTTTGCCGATGCGCAAATACGGCACGAACTGGCTTCAAAAATGGACCTCCTTCGTTTCGAAGAATTCTGTCAACGGGAAAACAATGACTGATGTCTTTGGCTTCCCTGGTTTTTGTATAGTATTCAGCTCAAAAAAACGGATGCAAAGACACAAGTTACATGAACGACTGGTACCGCCAATGCACCAGCAAGGTGGTACATAGTTAAGACGTGGAGCGGGCATCAGTGGTTCACCTGTCCTGACTCCGGTATTTTCCCAGACCCAGTGCCTCAAATTCGTCAACCCAGTGCCCTTTTTCCACTCCCAATATCTTGAGCGCACAATTGATGGCATCTGCTGGCAGCCGATCAACCTGCAGATCAGGACGATTTCCCGTCACTGCTGGGCCAAACAGAATTTTCCCTTTTGACCAGACAATAGCGCCCTGGCTGCCCGCGCCTCCAAAATAGTCCGTTTCAATATAGGCAAGGTGTCCATTCTCCGAGTGGGTTTGGCCAAAATGGTTTAATTTTGGACTCAAAAAAAGAAAGCGTGGATCAAACGACCCACGCTCTTCAATAGTGGCTAGCGAATCATAAACGGCTTCGGTCACCGGAATCATCGCCAGGCCCTGCGACAACGGGATAAAGATGGCGGTTAATCGGGTCTGAACAATTTCACCCAGCAAGGCTTCTGATCCCAAAAATGCCTGCAGGCAATGCCCCATGACCGTTATCCTTATAACCAACTGATTTTATTGCGCTTTCCAGCTCAAAATCGGCGAATTCCCAAACCAGATTGACCAGAGCCCGGTGGCCAGCGATTTGTTTGTGAAGCGATGTTTGACCTGTCCTTTGACCGCCAGGGTTACGGCACCGCCCGGCCCCCAGCACAATTCCATTCGGTCCCCAGATTTCATATCAACCAGGGAACTTAAAAACGGATCCACGACGCTTTTCAGTGAATCGTACCCGGAGGTGTTCTTGCGCAGACTCTCTTCATATTGCTCACGGATTTTGGCGGCTTCGACATCACGCACAAAGTGCATGATGATGAGTTTGGCGGCTCCGTCCTTGAGCATCTGTGATTTGGCATCCGCCGCTTTGTTGTACTTACCGGCTTCGTAATAAGCAGCCGCAGCATAGACTTTGAATCCGAGTTTGCTGCGAACTCCAAGATGGGTGACTTCAAAGCTATATCCGTAATTGCCGCCCTTTGATAAAAACGAGACGCCGGTTGATGGTTCTTTGACATTTTGCGCCATGGCTGAAAGACAGCTCAAGCCCATCATCAGACAGAGGCCGGCAATTGAAATGACCAGTTTTCGAGTCATGTGGGTTTCCTCACAAAAGTAAAAGTGATTTTTTTCAAGCGAATGTTGAAAGAATATTTGGCGGGACAACGGGCGTGATTGTAGCGCACCTGGGCCCAAATCACCTATCAACAGTTCTCCTGGAGTTCCGGATTCGAAGCCTGACAAGATAACAGGGTGACAGGGCATAAGCGCCAAGATAAGAGAGATGAACCCGATCTGGACAAGAAGACAAGGAGACATCAAACCAGTTCTCGTGAGCCTGAACAACCTCCGATTGGGAGCCAGGGATCAGGTCATCCGTTGAGTTCTCCTTGTCTCCTTGTCATCTTGTCATTGTGTCACCTTGTCAGCGTCACGGGTTTTGGATACCCAGCGTGGTACCGTGTCCACTGTCTGCCGAAGAATCAGGTTGAGTTGCGCCGTGTGGTGCTGAACGTGCCGGAGATTATGGAGCAATATTTCCGCCATGTTCAGGTCCAGCCAGTAAAAACCGGCTTTCTGCTGGGCCTGCTCATCAGTCAGATTGGCAATCCTGGCCCGGCATTTCTGACGGCCATGCTCAAGGTAGGAGAGCAGTTCCACTTTCGTGTAGACCCGTTCAGGAAGAATTCCGGTTGGGTCTAATTCATCCATGGTAAATGGCGCGGGAGGAACAAAGCCTTCAACTGAATCCGAAAGGCACAAATCGAGAAAGAACAGTGTGTGATACACGGTGTACCAGAACTCTGGTTGTCGCGAGCGATCACCCCATACTTCGTCTGAACAGGTGTGAATCGCATTTTCAAGCATATCAATCGTGGCACCGAACTGCCCCCAGATCAACGTTTTCCAAAATGAATCCATGATTTGACCTCACCTTTTCTGGGTTTTGAACTATGTCGCCGGGCATTGATTTCCAAAGCTGAAGCCCATTCCCGGCTGGACCGCATCCGGCGGCGCAAACGCATTCCGGAAAGTAAATGCCTTTTCGGTGGGACCGTGCTGCCGGAGGTGTTCGAGTCGGGCGGCGGCTTCGGTGATGGTCGGATTGTGCCCCTGTGGCACCCACCACAACACGGCGTAGGCTTCGGCCATCTTTTCAAACCACTCTTTGCGCCGCGCCATAATTTCCACATGCGCGGTCTTGTAGACATAGTGGTTGAGTGTGGCGACATCCTGCCAGACCGACATATTGACCAGTATATTGTCGCCGAGTGGCCGAAGTGCGGTGGCGTCTCCGTCATCAGTTTTGAGTCGCCACACAAATCCAGGTGAGCTTTCAGCCAGCGCGTTGATGCGATCCAGATTGGCAACAAAGTCGGCCATGCTGGGAGATTCGAGCGGTTCTTTCATCACAGCGATATTCAATTGAGCGAGGTGGTATTGAGACATACAGTTTCCTTGAGAAGGTTCGATTTTCCTTTGATTGATCAGCCTGGTTTTAGAGTCCGGGCAGTTTACTTTGGTTTTGTCTCGATTTGAACAGAGTCAATGATCTGTTGCACCAGTTGGTTTGAAGATTCATTCTGTTGTGGCAATAAGGTCATCACCACCCATGTTTTTGTTCCTCGGGGCCAAATGCGAGCTTTCATTTGAAGCTCAACGGTCCCATCTCCCATTTGGCAACCGATCTCAACCTGGCCAGAAGGGAGTAGTTTTGCTTTTGACTCGTTTTTAAAGAGTTTCGAATTCTTCTTTATACCCTGTAAAACACCATTGCCAAAAGTAATCGGATCCCCAGCTACTTTAAATTCAACATATGTCAAAAAAATCAAAACATTTGGGGATTTAGACATATACCCCTGCATTTTGGTTATGCCAGGCACCGCTACTTCAGGCCCAACTGGTACTTCCTGAGGTGGATGTGGAAGCAGCACTGTCAATCCAGTGTTTCCAGGCTGGAACTTCTCCCATCCGGCTGTCAAATTCGGTTTAGGGGCTGGCGGTCGTTTCTTCCCGGTTACTTCTTTTAAGAACGGGGTTGCCTGATCGTTATCTAACGCCTTGAGTAATTCTGGAATTGGAGTCAGCCCGACAGCAGTTTTCCCGTCAGTTTCGCCTGATTTTGAAAACAGTCCAACCACTTTTCCCGTGTCCTGGCTTATGATCGGAGTCCCACTTTGTGATTCCGCTTTCACCTTTTTATCCAGAAGCACCATGATGTACCCGGCTTCAACTTCGAGAATGGTTCCTTCAATCATCTCAAACCCAGTTTTAGTAGCCGCCCCCTTGTTTGGAAACCACACTCGCTCGCCAAAGTTTGGTTTTGCGCGGTTGTCCAACTCAAGCAACAGGTTTGGGTCAACTGGCTCAGCCACTGGCATGATCAGATAGTCAAATCTGATATCTAACGGTTCATCTGTTCCTTCACTGCCTGGATTTCCCCAACATTTGGTCATGGTCGCGACCGATTTATCCGTCGCTAAATCAAGCCATTCAGCTTTCACCAGTTCTGGTCCGCTGAAGTCAACAAGATGAACGCAAGTGATTGCAACTACCTGGTTCTTGGATGTTTTCGAAAAAAATCCAGTGCCCTGATATGTTTTGGTGCCGTCTGCCCAGTGTAAAAACGGCTGATACAAAATTGCCTTTTGTTCAAATTGTGAACGGCCTGGTTTCTTCGATTCAGGAGCGGCAGGTTGCTGAACCGGGTACCAGTTCAAACAAAACACTCCCAGTAATACCCAAACAGGTAACGCCAAAACGTGCATAAACATACTCCATTGAGAAAATTGAGAATCACCTATGCAGCTAACTGCAATAAATCCCATTTGTTACCGTACAAATCCTCGAAAACCGCCACCGTGCCATAGACTTCAGTTCGGGGTTGTTCGTGGAATTTAACGCCTCGGGCCCGGTAGGTTTCATAATCGCGCCAGAAGTCATCCGTATTCAGAAACAGAAAGACGCGTCCACCGGTTTGATTGCCGACGTGGGCCAGTTCCGCCGGGTTTTTCGCTTGAGCCAGCAGCAACCGGGTTTCCTGCGCGCCAGGAGGCGCAACCACGACCCAGCGCTTTCCATCGCCCCGGCCAGTGTCTTCGATCAGATGGAACCCAAGCACACGGGTGTAATAGGCAATCGCTTCGTCATAGTCTCGAACCAGAAGGCTCACACCGCCAAGATGTTGTTTCATAAAGGACTTCCGCATGAGAGAGATGACACAGGTTTTCGGTTTCGAATAGAATCTAACATAATCAATCAGAAAGGGTAACATCGAACTCCATGCGGAATGTTGTGGTCGGCTTCGTGTTCCTGCTTTTATCACCACTGGTCATCCAGGCCCAAACCCAGCAAACCGGGTGGGTTGCCGCTTTTACCACCTTTAAACTCAACGATGAATTCAGTGTCCATTTTGACGGACAATTACGCAGCACGGATAATTTGGAGCAGCTCCAGACGATCCTGATTCGCCCAGGCATCAATTTTCACCTCACCAAAGATTTCTCGGTGACCGCCGGATATGCCTTTATTCCCAATCGGAGAAACATCGGCACCAAATCAGCACTCCTCAACGAACATCGCATCTGGCAGCAGGCCCTCTATAGCCACAAAGCGCGTCGAACCAGCCTCAGCCACCGGTTTCGGTTTGAACAACGCTTTCTCCCTAAAGCCACCATCAGCAGCAACACAATCGAAACCAGTGGCTTTGATACAGCCTACCGGTTGCGGTATTTTGTCAGGCAAATTATTCCGTTGACCAGCCATAAACCATTCAAAGAAGGCTGGTTCCTGGCGTTGCAAAACGAAGTGTTCGCCAACGTCGGCAACAAATCTGCCGTCAACGGCAAGGTTTTTGACCAAAATCGGCTCTATGGCGCGGTTGGCTACCGGTTTCCCGGCAAAATTGACCTCGAAGTCGGTTATATGAACCAGTACATCCAGACTCGAAGTTCGTCAACGACGAACCATATCGTGCAATTCGCACTGTATCGCCACCTGTAAATTCCCAATGGACCGGTCCTATTTGGGCTCAAATAACTCGCAATTGCTCCTCAATCGAACGCGTTTGCCTGGTCACGACATCGCCCGTATGAAGCGTTGATTTACGTTCGATGAGCAGGATGTGGCATTCCTCCTCAGCTACCGGGTTGTGACGCACACCTTTAGGGACGACAAACATTTCACCTTCGCCAAGTTCGACGACACCATCTTCCAGTTCAATGCGCAACCGGCCCTTGAGAATCAGGAAAAGCTCATCTTCGTGTTCGTGAGCGTGCCAGGTAAAAGTTCCCTGAACTTTGGCGACTTTGATATACGAATCATCAACCTCGGCGATGATGCGCGGGGACCAGAGTTCAGTCAGTGAAGCCGCGATGTGTTTGGGTGAGATGACGCCTGACATAGAATCTCCTTCAAGATACCAAAATGGGAGTTCAGGATAGCAAAGGGGTGAATCTTCAGAAAAACGCTTCATGCGGAACTAGCTTTGCTTGAGAGGGAGCAGCTTGTGTTTGTAGATCAAACTTCTGAGGTCGCGTTCGCGCTCCAAAACGGTTTTAGGGAGTCGGAAGAAAATAATCTACCGATTTGAATCAAAACCAAGAAATTGGTGACGGGGATAGGCTATCATAGACCAAAAATGAGGAGAACAGGCCGATGGCCGAACCAATCACACCGGAAATCAAAGACTTGCTCAAAG
>JACQXX010000161.1:0-29926 GCA_016208495.1 Acidobacteriota bacterium
AGAGGAGAGCCCAATCCTGGAAACATCACGGATTTGGGCACATTCGGGAAGATTCTTTTGGTTTGATTAAGGAAGAATGCACTCAGTTAAGGGTGCACCGGAAGCGTAACAGTTTGGTTCCATCTGTCAAGAAAAACAATCTTCAGGACGATGACTTTCCTTCACACACTGGAAGCTTTAACCTGCCGACGCCGGTTAATGGACGCTATCCGCTTACCCAGGATCGGTATCGGTCGGTGTTTGCTCCACGACAGTTTCAGATTGGGTTTCGGCTCAGGTTTTAATACTATTTTGGGCTGAGGGTATCGGGCTAAGGACTGAGGGAAATACAAGTTTATCAACAGTTTAGCCTTTTGCTAATGCGATAGGATCATTCCGAAATGGTAAGTACCTTGTCATAAGTTTTTCGGAGATATTGGATTTGGTAAGTATTTGATTTTTTTCCGTGTTTTCCGTGGTTAAAATGTCTGGAAATTTTCCTTCTGTAAATTTTTCCGTGATGGATGCCTTCGAGCAAATTGGGAATTGAGGATTTCAACCTGCGAAGCAGGTAAAAGAGAGTAGCCCCCGGTGCAACCGGGGGATCGGTCCGACACCTCCATAGCCTGCGAAGCAGGCGACAGAACACAACCCCATCGGCACATTGTGCTTAGGGAGGTGTTGTTTTAGTTTAGAATGACTACTAAACCATTGAAAAAATTGCACTTTCCAACCTGACACCGAACCTTGAATGGTATGGCTGCCTCTGTCGCCTGCTTTGCAGGCTGGAATTTGGCGGCGTGCCGTTCCCCCGGTTACACCGGGGGCTACTGTCTCCCACCTGCTTCGCAGGCTGAACCCTTGAATTTTCGAAAGAATCCATCACGGAAAAATTTACAGAAGGGAAATTTTCGGTAAGGTACTTATAAGGTCATGGAAAGTCATTACTGAAAAAACAACAAGTACAGAATAAACAGTACTGCTCCACCGCTGACCAAAACCCAAATCCAGAGAAAAAGCGACTCTTCGGAAAACCCTGAGTACCTTGCTTTTCCAGGAAGTTCCTCTCTTTCGGCCCGCTTCTGTTGTCCGGATGAAACTGGGACTTTCTGGGTCGGTGGAATTTCGCTTTGAGAAGGCGTTTTTTGAGTGCCAAGCAAAGAAGCAATCTGGAGCGGGGTATCGGCTTCGAGCGGGCCCTGGCTGTCGGAAGGTGTGCGAACCGGAGCCGACAATGTTTTTGGCGTTGACCCACTCCCAGACCCGCTTCCTTGATCCAAAGGTTGCGGATACCCAAATGAACCTGATGGAGTTAGATTTTGACCGCTGGTTGAATCCGCCCCAAAGACAGCTCTCAGGTTTTGGGCAAAGTGCATCACGGTCGAAGGACGGTTGGATGGCTCTTTTTGGAGGCAACTCATCACCAACGCCTCAAGCGCCGGAGCCACGTCCCTGCGATGAACGGTCAGCGGCGGCGGCGGGGTTCGGATGTGCCGAATCAAGGTCAACTGCGGCTGGTCTTTTGGAAATGGTGTCACGCCGCAGACCAGTTCGTAGACGACAATTCCCAGCGAGTAAATATCGGAACGATAATCGAGCTCGACGCCTCGGGCCTGTTCCGGGGACATGTAATTTGGGGTTCCAAGGATTGAATCAGCCGCTGTGAGTGGCGTTTCTTCGCCCTCGTGTTCAAACATTTTGGCGATTCCAAAATCAAGTACACACACGTGCTCGCCTTCAACCGACGGGGTCACCATGATGTTTTCCGGCTTGAGATCGCGGTGAATAATTCCACACCGATGAGCAGCCTCCAGGGCACCGCAAATTTGGAGCAGCAACCCAAAAATTCGAGGGTAGGGTAATGGATACTCGGCAGCGATGATTTTGCGCAACGTGCGGCCTTCGACATACTCCATGACAAGGTACACTTCGTTGTATTCAGTGGTCCCGAAGTCCATCACTCTGACAACGTTTGGGTGTTTGATTTTGCAGGCGGCTTTGGCTTCACGTTGAAATCGCCGAACGGCCAGTTTGTTGACCGCCATTTCATTGTGGAGAATTTTGATGGCGACGGTTTGTTCAGTCAGGAGGTGGACGCCTTTCCACACGGTGCAGGAGCCGCCTTTGCCAAGGTATCCGATGATTTTATATTTCTCGATAAACCGCCGCCCGATCATTTCTTTGACGGGTGAGTGTTCATCTTCCTGGGTGGTTGGGACAAGCGGTGTATTGCAATCCGGGCAAAGACAAGCGGCGTTGGGGACTTCGGCAATATGTCCGCACGTTTCACAAATGAACATTCCACTTTCGGCAGTAATTGCTGCCGCCCTTTCTGTCGGTCACAGGAGTTTAAATTCAGGCAAGGGATCAGGCCAATTTTTGGGTAAGCTCTATTTTCAAATATACAGTTTACCGTCAGCTATCGGTACTGCAAAATGACTGTTCAGTGACGAACAGGTTTCTGGTTTTGCACCTCGAAGAGTTGCAGTTCGGATAGCCGGTCTGTTGGCCGCTTTGGGCCTACCACCGGTCACGAAGGCCACCTCGATGTTTCTCTCCCCTGCTACCCGCGCCCTGCGGGGCGCGGGTAGCAGGGGAGAGAGTTGAGAGAATGAACTTTTTTCCGGTGGTATAGCTTTTCAGATAAATATTTCCCTGGTGTTTCCCCTGACAATATCTTGAAACTATTGAAGTATTTGGATTTATGTTTCGTGTGTTTCGTGTGTTTCGTGGTTTCTTTATCTGAAATTCTATAGCTCCCAAAACCTCGCAACCACCGGCTATCCGAACGGCAGCCTTTCAGGATGCTCAATCCGATTTTCAAACTCTCTCGTCCCACTGGGAGACAAGCAAAAAACCTACACGTGAACGGAACCGGGAACCCAGGATTCTGCCCTATGCGCAAACCAACCATCGAATGGCAAACCAATGGCGTGTGCAATTACGACTGCACTTATTGCATTCAGTCGCGCAAATTTCGCCAGGGACACCCAACCGATGACGAACTTGACCGGTTTCTCAGCTTTTTTGATACCTTGCCCGGCGTGTGGGAAATCAAAATGTCAGGTGGAGAACCATTTGCTTTTAAAGGATTTATGGCACAGGTCATTCCAGGGCTTGCCAGATTACGCCATCGGGTGTCAGTACTGACCAATCTTTCGGCACCACCGGCGATCTTGCGCAAATTCGTTGATCTGGTTGGAGACAAGCTGGAAGTTGTCTCCGCGAGCCTGCATCTGGAATATGTAACGGCTGAAGAGTTTATTGAAAAAGCCGTGCTCCTGCGAAGCTGGCTCAAACCTGAAACCTCGCTGGTCGTCAACAACGTCCTGGTGCCGGGAACCCTTGACCGACTGGTTGAGGTTCGTCAGCAGATTGAACAGGCCGGATTGCGCTACTTTCCACAGGCCATGAAAACGAAGCACGGAGTTTTCCAATATTCAGAAACTGATCAATCGCTGGTGGTGAATATTGCCGGGAAGAGCCCGACTTCACGCGAGGCCAACCTGGCGCCATCCTATCGTGGCCGGTTGTGCTGGACCGGAGTTGAGTATTTTGTGCTCGATCAAGGCGGCAATGCCTATTCCTGCCGAACCGCCAAACGGTTTGGCGAAGGGTATCTGGGAAATGTACTTGACGGCAGTTTCGCTCTCAAAACTGAGCCGGCACGGTGCAACTATTCAATTTGCCCCTGTACCGTTCCAGCCAATCGCGGCATGATCGAATCGGGTTGACTGTAAACTGGTTGTGCAACGCGGCGCTTGATTTAACCCAATTTCACGAACGGGAGTTTAACTTTGATGAAACTCAAAACCCTGGCTGGAATCGTCACCACCCGCTGGCGTGACCCTCAAACCTGCGAAGCCTGCGGTCAGCCGTTTGTCTGCGGCGCCACGCTGACCGGCTGCTGGTGTACTGAAATCAAGTTGACCGATGCCCATCGGGCGGCACTCAAGACAAAATACACCCATTGCCTGTGCCGATCCTGTCTGGAACAATTTGCCCAAATTGATCCGAATTCTATTTTGCTTCAGGAGAAAACCGAATGTTTGCCGTGATTATGGCGGGTGGTTCCGGAACCCGCTTCTGGCCTGCGAGCCGCGACACCATGCCCAAACAGTTTTTATCTATCACCAGCACCCAGACCATGTTTGAAGAAACCGTGACCCGGATCAAACCTCTGGTGAAAAATCACCAACTTTTTGCCGTAGTCAAAGACATCCACGCTGAGTTGACCCAACGCCTGTTTGGCGAAGGGGTTGGTCACGTTCTGGTCGAGCCGGTTGGCCGAAATACGGCGCCCTGCATTGGGTTGGCAGCCATTCATGCCCGCCAGCTATCGCCAGATGAACCAATGGTCATTTTGCCGTCAGATCATTTTGTGGCCAATGGCGATGATTTTCGAGCCACCGTTGCGGCAGCCGCCAACCTGGCTCAAACCGGTGCCATTGTGACGCTTGGGATTACACCCACCCGACCAGAAACCGGGTATGGATACATCGAAACCAGCGGGTCACCTCTGGTTCAGGCTGGAAAACAATATTTCAAAGTCAGCCGGTTTGTTGAAAAACCCGATGTCGAAACTGCAACCCGGTATATCACCAGTGGCCGATTTTTATGGAATAGCGGCATTTTTGTCTTCTCAGCCAAAACCATCCTGGCTGAAATCGAAGCGCACCTCCCGGCGTTGTATGCCGGATTGCTCGAAATCGAAGCCACCATTGGAAATCCTGAGCAGTACACCGAAACACTCAACCGGGTCTATCGTGAGCTTGAATCAGTTTCGATTGATTATGGTGTGATGGAAAAAACCACGGCCCCGCTTTTTGTGTTTCAGTCTGATTTTGGGTGGAGCGATGTCGGAAGCTGGCAGGCACTCTATGAACTCAGAACTCCGGAACACGACGATCAGGGAAATCTGTTCATCGGTACCGGCATCGCCCTGCGCTCGTCGGGGAACCTGGTGTTTTCCGAAACAGAACGGCAAGTGGCCCTGCTTGGCGTCGAAGACCTCGTCATTGTGGACCTCCCCGATACGTTGCTGGTTTCACGCCGCAGTTTGTCCCAGGATGTGAAACTGGTGCCGCAAGCTTTGAAGACTTCGGGCTGAAGACTTCGGGCTGAAGAATTGGTTTTATTTCATCCCTCATCCTTCATCCCTCATCCCTTCCTTTGCCCCAAGCCCTCAGCCCTGTTTTTTTCAGCCCTGTTTTTTTCAAAACATTCCCATCCGTTCCTTCAATTCGCGAACCCGATCACGGGCCACCTGGAGTTCGGTTTTGGAGGCGTCTTTTAATCTGACAATAAGTTGACCCGCAAACCAGGTATGGAGTTCTTCGACAAATGAAAGGTTGACCAGCGTTGACCGATGAATGCGCAGGAACCGTGTCGGGTCGAGTTTTTCTTCCAGTTTTGAAATCGTGTAATCAACGACCCACTCCTTTCCATTCGCCACGGCAAAGGTGAGTTTGTCCTGCGAGAAGAAATGGGTCACCGTTGCCAGGTCAAGAAACTGGATTCGTTCGCCGACGCGTGACGCAATGCGTTCTGGAAACTGGCGTGTCGGACCAGCCAGCGTTTGCGCCAGTTGCGAAATCACCGATTGCAGATGGTCAGATGGATGTGGCGACTGGTGGCCACGCAGTCGTTCGAGTTTGGCCAGCGCCCGGTCAAGTTGGGCGGCTTCGATTGGTTTGAGCAGATAATCAATCGAATTCACTTCAAACGCCTGCAACGCATACTGGTCAAACGCCGTGGTAAACACGACCAGCGGCTGGTGAGGCAGGTGCGACAACACTTCAAACCCGTTGTATCCGGGCATTTGAATATCCAGAAAAACCGCATCAACCGTCAGGGCCGAGAGTTCTTCAATCGCGGTTTCCGGATCCGTTGTGCTTCCGATCACCTCGGCGCGATGGGTGGCTTCGAGCATGCGAACCAATCGGCGAATCGCCAGTGGTTCATCGTCAACAACATACACTTTCAGCACACTTCATTTCTCCGGGTGAAACGGAACCGAGATCGAGACGGTGGTTCCAGTGGAATGAGACGAGATTTGAAATTCGGCCTTGGTGCCAAACAAAGCCTGTAGCCGCGATTGGACATTGTCAATGCCATGCCCAGGGTGGATGTGGTTGGGGTCAAACCCTGGGCCGTCGTCTTTGACCTGGATGGTCACGTCAGCGTCAGTTGAAAAGGCGCTTACTTTCACACTCCCACCCAATCGGCGCGGGGCAATTGCATATTTGATGCTGTTCTCCACCAGCGTTTGAATTGAGAGCGGAGGCACTTCAATCAAATCAAATTCAGATGGCACCTCAACCTGAAACCTCAGCCGGTTTTCGAGTCGCACACTTTCGATTTCCAGATAATCACGGGTAATTTTGAGTTCTTGAGCCAGTGGGACCAGGCTGCGCTGGTTCACATCCAGACAAAACCTGAGGAGCGCCGCCAGTTGTTCGACCAGTCGTTCGGCTCGCCGTGGATCTTCAGGAATCAGCGCGGAAATTGAATTCAGGGTATTAAAGAGGAAATGCGGATGGATGCGGGATTCGAGCGAAGCCAGCCGGGCTTCGGTCGCCAGTTTACGGGCGCGTTCTTCTTCGAGTTCTTTGGTTCGGAGCTTGAGTTGGACATCCTTGAGCGATTGTTCAAAAAAGTTTAAGAGGTAAGCCGCCAGCCCCATCAAAACTGAAAACACCAGGGTAAATTGAAAACTGGTGCTGATGGCGTTCCACGAGTAGTTTTTTGGAAAATAGCCAGTTGTCACCAGGATACCATTGGCCAGCATGGTCCCCATCGCCGCCAGAATCAGCAGGAACAATATTCTAAAGATCCAGTTCCAGGGCTTGTGGTACGACTTAAACTCTACCCATCCCAACCCAATCGAAACCGAAATCAAAGTGCCAATGATTTGAGAATACACCATGCTGACCACGACAATTTGGAGGGTTTGCCTCGGAGGACGCGAAAACAACCGCCCAGCCAGCAACACCGCAATTGCCGCAATAATCGAGTTAATAATCAGCGTTTGCGGGAGGTTATGACGCAACCACGCCGCCAGTTTTGAGGGTTGAGGCATAGATTGGGGGCTGGGGTTCAGGGTTCAGGGTTCAGGGTTTTCAAAATATTATCCCTTTATGTCCTTTATGTCCTTTATGTCCTTTGGTTTTTACCTGCCCCTGAACCCTAAACCCTGATTCTCCTATTTCCGAAACATGCCAGATTCAAAGTTGCCGTGAAATCCAAGCGGGAAATGCTGTCCGGTCCAGACCCTGGCGGCCAGATCAAGGGTTTGGGCATCTAAAATTTCAAGGAAATTCTGATTTTTTGGCCCGTCATAGCCTTGAATCAACACCCAGCCATCATCCTCCGCTTTCCCAGCCGGGCGAGGAACAAACACCGGCTCACCATACACCTGTTGAGCTTTGGCTTTGGCAACATATTCTTTGGACCGGTGCAGGTCAAATTTCACCAGCCGGGTAAAGGGGGATTCATCCTGGTTGGATGCAGTCTGGGCACAATAGAGATAGCGGGCATCTTTGCCGGTTTGGTGAATATTAAAGCGTGGGAATTCAACCAGTTCCGTCAATTCTGTTCGGCTTTCGACCAGACCTTTGACTGGATCTAGCACCAGTCGGGTCAGTCGCTCACTGCTTTTTCCAGTCACAATACCCTGATCGAGTGAAGCCAGCCGTTTCAGGATGTCTCCATTGGCCGACAGGATGGTATCAATCACCAGTTTTCCATCGCGCTCAAAGGCATTGCCGTGGTGAAAGACCATGTTCGACGGTTGCTCAATCGTCACCGGTGTTCCGGTGCCATCCCGGCGCATGACGACAAGTTTGGTTGGTGTGGTCTCAAGAAACCGGAGGCATTCGGCCAGACTGACTTTTCCAGAAAACATGGTTTTCAGATCAACTGTCACCGGCGGGATCACAAACACGATGAAATTGTCGGAAATCATCATATCGTGAACCATAAAGTAGGACGTCAACGGATACTCAAACAGCAACTTGAGCGTGCCATCTTTCAGCATGTGATAGACCATCAACGCTGACTTCATACCGGTTTTGACACCAAATCCATAGCCTTCCCCGGTTGTTGGGTCAAATTTGGGATGGGCCGTAAACGGGACGTTTTTGGGTAAGGTCCCGTGAAAATCCCAGTATCCCTGGAAGGAAAAGTCATTTGGGTCAATCGCACTTGGGTGCCCGCCTTCGGAAAGCCCCAGTAGACGGCCATCCCAGGCAATAATGTTCACACTGGGCTGGTTGGCGCCGCCTCGCGGCGGGCCGGTTGGGTCCAGCGGCGACTGGGTGCCAAACTCGTTATAGAGCATTTTCCCGGCTTTGACTTCGGCCATTCGTTGTGGCGTCTCAACAAATCGGGTTGTGAGTTCAACCTTCCCATCCCGAATCTGGAACCCGGCCACGTAGGCATCTCCGTCAAAGAGATGGCGCAGTTTGACGCCGTATTTCTCCTTTTGACCTGGTGCCACTCGATAGAGCGTCCCTTGCAGATCCCGAGGAATCTTCCCTTCAATTTTGGTTAATTTCCAGGTGCCTTCGGCGCTTGGGTTTTGAAAAGCCCGCCACGATAACCGGTCCCGATTCTGGTCAAGGCCAGCCAGGATGCGTTCGTCAACCAGTGATAATAAGCTGGCACCGGCCAGTAATTTGGCAAATTCACGTCGTGTCATACCTGTCTCCCAAAAAAGTGAATGAGGCATTGAGAATGAAGAAAGTGGTTAGTGGTTAGTGGTTAGTGGTTAGTGGTTAGTGGTTAGTGGTTAGTGGTTAGAAATCAATACTTTCGAAGAAAAGTCATAAACTAAGAACTCATCACTAGCCACTAACCACTAACCACATTCTTCATTCCTCACTTAGTTTTTGATGGTTGCCAGCAGTTCCCTGGCCTGAGTTTCATATTTTGTTCCGGGACACAGAGCCACGGCCTGCTGGGCATATGTTTTGGCTTTAGCTTCATTCCCTGATCGTTTCCACCCGCTGGCCAGCCCCACGAGCACATGGCCTCGCCACTCAATCGGTGCGGCATTGATGCTTGAGCCCAGTTTATTGACGATCATTTCAAAATCAACCAGCCCTTTGGCCAGACATTCCTGGGCGGTATCTGGGATTGGGAACACTTTGCTCAATATCAGCAGCGTTGAACCGCGAGTAAACCGGACATGCACATTGTCTGGTTCCAGTTCGACGGCTTTGGCCATTTCCCCTAGCCCTTTTTCCATAAAGTAGCTGCCTTGCTGGAAATCACCAGCCATAAACGCCTTTCCGCTCTTTGACACAAGTCCAGAGCCATGCCAGACCAGTGCTTCGGCGTGGGCCGGGTTGCCGACAAGCAGTTCTTCGGTTGATTTCATCGCCCGGTCAAAGGCTTCCTGGTTTCCGCCCATTCCAGCGCGAAAATCCTGCTCAACCGCAACGGCGAGCTTTGAAGGCGGCATGGCGCCAGTCTGCTGAGCCTTGACCGGAAGCGAGTTCGGGGCTGCCAGACCCATGAAAAACAGAAATGAAAAAATTGCTTTGACAAAACAATGTGATTGAAATTGGAAATACGCCATCGGTTTCACCTCGGGTAGTAAGTGTCGTTTCTGATGGAGCTACCTTACGCGATGCAACCTGGTTTGAAGTGGGCAAACCGATGAAAGGTCAATTTTTTGGATGAAGGCTGAAATTTGAGGGATGAACCGGAGAAAGAAATGACAAGGTGACAACGTGACAACGTGACAAGGGGTAGAGGGCAAGGAAAAAACATCGGGCTGAAAAAGCATCGGGCTGAAGACAACAGGTAAAATAGCCCAACGTCTTCAGCCCAACGTCTTCAGCCCCGAGCTTGCGAGTCTTCAGCCCGCTTTCTTCAGCCCTGGTTTTTTCAGCCCTATAAGGAATGGTCGCGTTCTTCAAACAACAGTGTAAAGACAAACCGTTCGACAGGCACGGCCTGAGCATCATCCGCGTCAAAGATTTTCAGGATATAAGAATCTTCTTCCAGTTCCGATACATCCAGTTCCACGGCAAAGGCCCGATCTGGTGTAAATGGCAACTCAACCGAGGCCAGTTCGGCACTCTGGTGCTGACGCTCGATACTGTAGAGCCGGGCAATCAAATGCTGGTCCGGAGTCTCATCCACCACCGTCAGATTGAGAAGAATTCGATCCTGATTGAGCGGCACCTCGAGCGTCGGAATCGCCAGGCCCAAATCCCGAAACGAGAGCGCGGGCGCTGGTGCCAGGGCAAAGACTGGCAAGATGAATTGTTCGGCCAGTACCTGCATGGCTGATCTCCCAATTGCCAGCAGTTTGAGCGCGGTCGCTTCCGGTTCGCTATGGGCCAGCGTCGCCCGGATGGCCTGCGACACTGCCGCTAATCGAGTCTGGGTCTCAAGTTGGGCTCGTGAATGCCGGGAGGTCTGCACATAGGCATTCGCCAGTATCTGTTCAGAACCGGTCAGTTTTCCTAACACAAAATCTTCGATCAATTCTTGTTCGCACAGGTGCATTGCAGCCTGGGCAGTTTCGTCGTGCCATAACTGGTCGGAAATTGCCTGCACTTGCAAGGAATCAAGTGTTCCCAGAAGAAACTGTCGCAGTAGATTTTTTTCAAGTGGCGGCCAGGCGGTGGTCATAATAACTCCTTCAACAATAACAATTATGAAGTATGAAGTATGAATTATGAATTATGAATTCGTTCCCCATCTGGTATTCAAATTAGATTGCTTCTTATTAACTCATACTTCATAAGCTCATAACTTCATACTTCATACTTCATACTTCATAACTCACTTTGGATCCCAATCTGGTCAATGAGTGCATCCAGGCCGGCCCGAAATCGCTGAAAGGCACTGGTCGCGCCTTCATCGGCATTTGGCATTTTCAAGTCCTGGCAGGTCGGCATCGCTCGCCGCCCCTTGGACTGATTGAGCTGCATGCAGCGGGCCACCCGGTGTTTGGTATAGGTAACCAGTGTCCGCAGGTGATTGATGCTGATTCCAAGTTCGGTGGCAAACTCACGGAATCGAACGGTTTGCTCCTCCTGGGACAATTCGCTGATCGTGACGTAACGTACCAAAATTGAGTACATTTCGCTGCCGGTGAAGTGGGCATTCTGAAATTTGCATTGCCGCAAGCACGACAGGCACTTGTTGGCAACCGCAATCAGGTGCTCAACCGTCAACCGGTATTCCTCGTGCAGCGAAGCACTAATACCCGGTTCAGCCGATTCAATTCCCCGGTCTTGAAACTCAAACTGGTTGTCGAGTGATTCCGAAACGTCAATTTTGCGATAGGCTTCGAGACTGACTTTATTCGAAATCTGATAAATATAGTTTTTTAATTCAAAGCTATTTTGGTCTTCGATATACAGGCATTTTACAACGCCGTTTTCTTCAATCAATTTCCAATTTTCCTTGTATCCCCGGATAATGTTTAAATAGGCCCGTTTGAGGGTTTCACTCGCCAGGTTTTCAGGATCGGAAGCACGCCTCCATCGGAATAAACTGGTTAATTTCTGAAAGTTCTCAGCATAATCTGATTCAAACTGGAAGATTGCTTTCCGCAGGAGTTGAACGATTTGTTCGGCAACCTCAAAAATTTCTTTGCTTCCAACTGTTTGATTTTGATGATTGGTTCCCAAGTCACTTCCAGATGGGAAAAAGGGTGAATTTGTTGCTCCAACAACGGCACTTTGTGTATGTGATTCAACCGGTGTTGGAACCTGATGATTTAATTCTGCAAACGTGAAGGCCAGGTACGAACCAAAGAGTGGTTCGGTCACTTTCCAGGGCAATTGCTCGACGAAGAAAGCTTTCAGGGCCATTGTTAATTCCGGGTCTCGTTGCAGTTGTTCCATGGGCAATGTACTCATTCAAATGACCGCCAAATTGATGGAATTACAGGAGGAAATTCCAAAGAAAAGGAAAAAAGACAGAACCCAAAGTGTAGCCCGATTTCTGAAAAATAACCAAATAGCTTTTGTCAGCCTCTCCCAGGTTGCCAGTCGGTCATTTTTTCCGGAAGGGAAAAGCCAGAATGTAGGTGGTATTGCCAACCAGCACAAAATCAGAGGTGAAATCGAGGTAATAGAGCGGATCATCCAGGTGATGCCACAGGTATTTTCCGGTTTGGAGATCAAAAACCGTCACTCTGGCTTCAGCTTCACTGCCCTGGGCTGTGTCGGAAATGACCGTCACGTACTGGGACTGGGCCTTCACCAGTGACCGGGCGGGAAAGTCATCCGTCTGAAGGCTATATCTGATTTTTCCAGTCTCAACCTCAATCGCGAGCAATTTTGATTCCTGGTCGGGTCGAACCACGATCAGCCCTGAACCAGCGGCCCCGGTGGCAATTCCCGGCAAGGTGGTGGCTGGTATTTCAGTGCTCCACACATCCGTTCCGGTTTGGACATCACAGGCGATGAGTCGGCTGGTTTTTGCAGTCTCGCTGCCTTCCAGAAGCATCCCTTTTCCAGCCACCAGAGAGGGGGAAATTTCAACCTGTCGCTTCCCCTGTCGGGTCCACAGGGTTTTGCCGGTTGCCACCTCAATGGCCTGAACAAACGTGGAATCGCCTGTTTTGCCAGTTAGATACAGTGTATTTTCAACACATTCGGCTGACTCGGGCGGCCCAACTGGTGAAAACGGTACTTCCTTGACCGACCGCCTCCGAAAGTCAGCCACGAAGTACGCGGGGCCAGTGGTCATCACGAGCATTCGTCCATCTTCGCAAAATTCAAGCGATTTGAGTTCCTTGCCGGGATGGGTGGCATTCCATTTCGCCGGATCAACCGACATCGTATAGAGGTCCATTCCGTTTTTAACCTCAAAGACCTCGACAATTTCTTCCCGCTGAGTGACTGAGCTACTGGTCAGGTTGATCATCAATCCATTTTTGAGCAGCGGAAACACATATCCGGCAACCACGCCTCCAATTGTTTCCCGTTGCCAGACCAGTTTGCCGGTCCGGGCATCCAGGACAAAAAATGCCCCTGGAATACCATTGGGTTGGGCCTGAAAATCGGTGTTGGCAATAAAAATCAACCCATTTTCAAACCAGGGACGCCCAGGCGAAGTCATTTTTTCGTGGGTAAATCGCCAGCGTTCTTTTCCCGTTGCCGGATCCAACGCCACGACGGCTTTAAAGGCAGGAAGCGATGCCAGCACATAATTTTCTGACGCAACCACCGTTGGCCCAACTACACCACCTTTGGGGTTATAAATCCATAAAGGCTGGTTATCACCGGCTCGATGGCGGTGGTTAAACGACTCTCCAGCGCAAGAAAACTGAAAGAGAATGGCGAAAGCCAGAACCCCAAAACCGAAATTTTTCATGCTCAGAACAGCTTGCCAACGAAAAAATTGACCTGACTTGAACATCGAAGGACCTCTTTGTTGATGGTGTAATCCCAGGGGCAGGAATGATTTAGAGTCAAAAGGAAATAATTTGGATGAAACACTCTATTGCTTGAAGACGAGTGGACAATTATTGTAAGTGTAGTGTCAAACTCAATCTTTTTCCCGCCTTACTGAAGAAATTCTCAAACAGGTAGCGATCATGAAGCACCAACCCGGTTCTGCCCAGCCAAGCTTATTCGATTTTTTGATGGATGACCCGTTTTCGGAATCAGCGACTCCGCCCAAACCCAAACCAAAGCTAGAACCCGTGACCGCCAAAGCCGAAGATCCGCCAAAGCCCAAACCCAAACCACGGGCCGTTCCGCCGCCAATCCAGAAAACACCACCGCCAGAACCAAAAGAAATTCAGTCCAGACCAGCCCCGGCGCCGGTGGGTCGAAAGAAACCACAGCCTGAAGTGGTTGTTTCCGAGCCGGTGCCCGCTCCGGCTGAAACTCCCAAAAAACGAGACCCAAAACTGACGACTGTCCCTACGCCGAAACCTCAACTGCCCGCCATTGAGCCTCAACCCCACCCACCCATTCTTGAACCATCGTCCACGGCACTCCCCCGAAAAGCCTGTCCTTTCTGCAAACGCGAAGTCCTTTCCCTGGCCCGAACCACTCGACCAGCTCAGGGAATCGCGGTGGAATGCTTAAAGTGTGGATTTCGCGGCGGCGTTGGTGCCAATGAAGCCGAAGCGATTGCCAAATGGAACCAAGATGGCCTTCGCAATCAAGGTGCCCGTCTGGTCCGAACGCTTGAGCGGTCAAAGAAGAAGAGCGAAGTAGCGAAGTAGCGAAGTAGCGAGATAGCGAGGTAGCGAGGTAGCGACTCGCTACCTCGCTTTTCCTCGTCTGAGCCGCCGCTCATACCAGATAAACAGCGGTAAAAAGAGTCGGGCCTTGCGCAAATCGGACAGGGTTTTTTGGGGATCCAGCAAGTGTGTTGACGGAGGCTTTACCCCAAATTCTTTGAGAACCAATCCCAACGGCAACTGCATTCCGTCCTGGGCTTTGATCATCCGGCAGAGCAGTTGAGCGCTTGGGGTCAGGAGCGGGCCAAATCCATATCGGGGCTGCTGGCTTCCAATGACATAGAGGTGTTTGTATTCAGGCAGAAGCGACCCGCCGTATAATTTCGCCAGACTTCCCGTGACCGGGACCATTCCGGGCGGCAAAAACGGAAAGCTCAGATGAAATCCCGTGGCACACACCACCAGATCAAACTCAGCTTTCGTGCCGTCAACAAATTCGACGGTTTGGCCTGAAAACCGGGCAATGTCGGGTTTGGGCTGGATGCGGCCATGTTTCAGGTAATGGAGCAACTCGCTGTTGAGCGTGGGATGGGCTTCAAAAATATTGTGGTCTGGTTTGGGAAGGCCATATTGTTCATAGTTGCCGACCACGACTTTCAAAATGCCTTTGAGCACCAGCCGCTGAAGCCACAGCGGCGCCCAGGCCGGAATAAATTCAACCAGCGGCATGCCAAACACGGTTTTCGGCAAAAACCAGTACCCGCGCCGGAGGCTAATCGCGCATGATTTCCCAACCCGGGCAGCTTCGGAGGCAATGTCGCAGGCTGAGTTTCCCCCACCAATCACCAGCACGCGTTTATCTTTTAACTGGTCCGGATGTTGATAGTCCTTGGAGTGGATATATTCACCTTCAAAATGACCGGGATAGTTGGGAAACCGGCGGTCCCAATGGTGGCCGTTGCACACCAGTACCCCTTTATAGATTCGTTTTTCACCGGATTCGAATTCCAGTTCCCAGAGTTCATTGGGCTGCGGTTTGACCGAAATCACTTTGGTTCGAAATTGAATCTGAGGCCGAAGATTGAAATGCCGGGCATATGAGCGCAAATACTCAAGCATCTGCTGGCAACTGGGGAAGTCGGGATAATCTGCCGGCATTGGAAAATCGGGAAAATGCGTGGTTTTCTTCGATGAAATGATATGGGTGGTCGAGTAGACACCGTGGTACCAGTTTCCACCCAGGTCATCATCTGCTTCAAACTGGTCGTAGGGAATCTGATGTTCGGAAAGTGCTTTGGCCATGGCCAGTCCACAGGGACCGGCGCCAATCACTGCCATTCGATCACAAAAAGGGTTCATGGGCGTTGTCATTCCACAGATCACGATAGGTTGCAATAAAGCGGGAGTAAAACTGGTTTGCGGATTGGCTTAACCCATCCAGGTGTTGTGGGTCAAGAAAACACGTCGGAGGCGTCACGTACGAGTCGGGCTTGGTTCCATAAATCACATCAAATGTCCGACGCGGTTTGCCTGCCACATACCGCCCTCGATGGATACTCCAGGCATTAAAAACACAGGCATCACCGGGTTGGAGATCAATTCTGACGGCGCCGGGCATATCCGGGGCATTTCTGGCTTTTCCATCCAACCCTTTGCGAATGACGCGTTCTTCGGGTGTATCCCATCGGGCATGGGTGCCGGGCACAATTTCGAGATGGTCGTCAGGTTCGAGGGCAATATGAAGATGGATCCCAACCGTGGTGGCCATCCAACGGTGTTCCTCGGCTTCATCGGTGGCGCCAAATTGTTGATCCCGATGCCAGTCACCATCGCGGGTGTGGGTGGCCGGTTCAAAGAAATATTGGGTGTTGTGAAATATCAGTTCCTGGTCGCAAACGAACTGCACCGGTCCAAATATAGTTTCGCTCGCCATCAGTTCCAGTAGCCAGACCAGTTCCCGTGGATGGTGGCTGAAATACCGTGGCTCAGTTAAATAGGCCAGATTGGTGAAGTTGACAGCTTCAGCCGGGGTTAGCGATTCAGAAAGCCACTGGTCGAAAATTCGGTCGCACATCTGTTTTAGGGTCAGTTGATCGGCCATGGTCAGCAACTGCCGGATGACAAAAAACCCATGACGATTCCATTCAAGCTGATGACTGTTCATTTGGTTGCGGATTGAAAATTGGGATTTAGAACCCTGAAATCAAAGCAGTTCAAAACCTTTTCTTCAAGTTGAACGGTCAGTGTGTTACAACACTCGTCATCTCACATTTCATAATTGAACAGGAAGTCCATCACTATGCGAACGCTCTATGATCCGATTGAACCCTTTGATCAGGGGATGTTGAAAGTGTCTGACCTTCACACGCTCTACTATGAGCAAAGCGGAAACCCCAATGGTCGTCCGGTTGTTTTTTTGCACGGCGGTCCAGGCAGCGGCACGTCTCCCAAACACCGGCAATTTTTTGACCCGCAAGCTTACCGCATCATTTTGTTTGACCAGCGTGGCTCAGGAAAAAGTCTTCCGTTTGCCTCGCTTGAAGAAAACACAACCTGGGATCTGGTGGCTGACACCGAAAAGATCCGCGAGCATTTAGGCATTGAGACCTGGGTGGTGTTTGGTGGTTCGTGGGGCAGCACACTGGCGCTGGCCTATGCGGAAACCCACCCGGAGCGCGTTCAGGCCCTGATTTTGCGCGGGATTTTCCTGTGTACCAAAAAAGAACTTGCCTGGTTTTATCAGGATGGCGCCGGGGCGATCTACCCCGATCAATGGGAGCCGTTTTTGAACTTCATCCCCGAAGCCGAACGCGGCGATATGATGAACGCCTATTATCGGCGGCTGACCAGCGATGATGAAGCCCTCCGACTCGAAGCCGCGAAAATTTGGAGCATCTGGGAAGGCTCGACCTGCACTCTGTACCCAGACCCGGATCTGGTCACCGAGTTTGGTGCCGATGACAAAGCGCTTTCGATTGCCCGGATTGAATGCCACTATTTTGTCAACAACATCTTTATGGAAGAAGACCAATTACTCAAAAACGTTGACCGCATTCGACATATCCCGGCGGTGATCGTTCAAGGGCGCTATGACATTGTGTGCCCGATGATGACTGCCTGGGAACTCCACAAAGCCTGGCCGGAAGCCGAGTTTCACGTGATTCCAGATGCCGGACACTCCGCATTTGAGCCCGGAATCACCGATGAACTGATCAAAGCCAGTGATCGGTTTCGGTAGATGAATCTGAATTGAGAATTTTTTCGGAACTGAGTGGCTGGTGACTGGTGCTTAGGAACCAATACTTTCGAAGAACCAGGTACCAGTCACCAAACACCACGAAAATTCTTTATTCTCAATTCATAGAAGGAGAACGTTTGATGAAACCAGGCCGATACTGGATCAAATTGTGCCTGATATGTTGCCTTTCGATCTGGCTTTGGGGAGCACCTGCCTCCTCCTTCGCCCAATCAAATGCAACCCAGACACCAATCTACACACTTGAACCCAGGTCTGATGCCGCCAAAACACTGGCAACTCAGGCAAATGAACTCTACAGAACTCAAGACTACAAAAGTGCACTGGCGAAAATTCAGGAGGCACTCGACAAAGACCCCAATTCTTATAAGCTTCACAATCTGTATGTTGATATTCAATTAATGCTGGTCTCACCAGATCGGGTGCGTCAGGAATACTTCGACAAAATGGCGAAAGACCCGGCCAATCCGGTTTTTCCGTTGATCCTGGCTCGAAACAGGGTACTGCTGATAGACAGAGAAGCGATCCAAGACTTACTTGAAAAAGCTGGTACCGTGGCACCTGACTCGGTTGTGGGCCAATCAGCGCTGATTGATTTATACCGATTTCATAAAGAAGACCTGGTAAAAACTGAGGAAGCTTACAAGAAAGCCATTGCCCTTGATCCCAACAATCATGAAATGATTGCCAGCCTGGCTGCGTTTCAGGTCGAGGAGTTAAAGAAGTTTGATGAAGCTCTCGCCCTCTATCAGTCGCTCTTAAAACAAAATCCAAAAAATTACGAGGCCGCCATTGGTGTGATGTCGGTCAACGTGGCCAAAGCCGGGTATTCTGACAAAGCCAAGGCAGCCATGCGTCAGGAACTTACCGCGCTGAAAACATCTGAACCCCCTTCCCAAAACCTGCTTTCGGCCATCAGACTTGCGTACTGGCTTGTACTGAAAGACCAGATCGCTGCCCAGGAAATAACAAAAGAACTCAATGAAAAATTTCCCACCCCAGGTGTCCCACCTGGGCTGATGGGTATTTCGATGATCACAGATACCGGAGAGCCGCTCCAATACATTTTTGCTGGCAGGCGGTATTTTTGGATTCGGAAAGTTCAGGCGATAGACGCAGACCAGAAAACACCACTGGCTGACCGAATTACAAAGCTCGAAACCCTGAACCAGGAAAATCCCGATGATGAGCAATTTCGGGCCTATCTGTTGGAACAATTGGTCAGACTGTATAAAGAAGCCAAAGACACGGCGAAACAAGAAGCTACGGTAAAACAAATCCTGGCCATTGAACCGCGAAAAGTGGGATTGCTCAACGACCTTGCCTGGTCCCTCACGGCTGGTACCCGACCTGACCAGGAAAAAGCATTGACCTATGCCAAACTGGCCATTGCCGAATTAGAGAAACTGACTCAAGGTAAGGGTTATAACCAGCAGCAGGTACAACAGAGCAAAGCCTCGTTCCTGGAAACCCTGGGGAGAATTCAGTTTCAACTGGATAACCTTTCAGAGGCTGAAGCCGCACTCACCCAATCACTGGCACTCAACCACACCGATGATGCCAACTATGAACTGGGCCGGGTCTATGAAAAACAAGGCAAAACCAGAGAAGCCGCTCAGATTTTTGCCGAATCGGTTGCCAGTGAAGGTGACAATTCCGCCATGGCGAGGAAACGGTTAGAAGATCTTGATCAGGCGGACACCTCAATTCATGCTTCTGCCCTGATCGCCACCGCAACTGAAAAACGGATTTCGAGGCTGCGCGAAAAAGTGATTGCCTCACTGGTCACCAAACCATCGAAAGATTTCACCCTGACCAGTTTTGATGGGAAAAAAGTGAATCTGGCATCGCTCAAAGGAAAGGTGGTCATGCTCAATTTTTGGGCCAGTTGGTGAGGACCCTGTCGTGCGGAGTTTCCGCACCTCATCACCTTGCACAAAACATACAAAGCCAAAGGGTTTGAACTGCTCTCAATCAACATTGATGAAGACCTGGACGCCGCCAAAGCCTTTGTCAAACAACAAAAGCCGGGATTTCAGGTATTTGAAGCCAAACAGGTAAAAGAACTCTATGGCGTGCGTGGAGTTCCAATTTCCTTCTTTATTGATCGAAATGGGAAGCTTCGCAAAACAGAAACCGGATTTAATCCCAAAGACGGCCCACGGGAACTCTCAATCCTGATCGAAGAACTGCTCAAGGCCAAATAATAGCCGTTCGGGTTCAGGGTTCAGGGTTCAGGGTTTGACGTGGCCGAGACCGTGGGACAAGGAGAAAAAACAACCAGTCGCCTTCCCCCGCGCTCAATCGGAACTGATTCAACCTGACAAACCTGGTGAATTGTCTCCGTGTCTCCCCATCTCTTTGTCTCACACAGGCTCAAACTTCCTTATTCTGGCGCTTATGCCCCAAACCCTGAACCCTGAACCCTGAACCCTGAACCCTGTTTCGTTATGTTCAAATCTCTGGCATTCCTTCTGGTTACAACCCTGGTTTTTGGCTTCAATTCACTATGCGTCACGGCGCACGATTTCCACGCCAGCTTTACCCAACTCGAATTCAATCCCAAAACCAAATCGGTTGAAATGATTCTCCGGGTTTTTACAGACGATCTGGCCAACGCTTTGAGCCGACGCACCGGACGGCATATCGTCCTGGACCAGACGCCGGATGCCGAAAGTTTGACGTTTGCCTATGTAAAAGATCGGTTTGAACTCCGCAACGAACGCGGCAAAGCGCTCCGCCTGAATTGGATTGGGATGGATGCAAAGGTTGATATGGTCTGGATTTACATTGAAATCCCAATGTCCCAATGGCTTGCCCAGGGCCAGCTTCGCAATGAATTATTGACCGAACTCTTTGCCGATCAGGTCAACGTTGTGGGGCTCAAGGCCAATCAGCACAAAGGGGACTTGATGTTTGCCGCCTCTGACCGATTCAAACCGCTCCCGGAACTCACACCAATTCCGAAATAGGCAGCAAAGGCAGTTGCTCTTGCTTCCTACTTCGCGACGAACAGGACGCGAAACCGTCGTTTGGGTGGATCTTCCTGATCCCAAAAATCTTCAAATGAAACTTGAGTCAGGCCAGCGCGAACGAACTCATCAAGTTCAGACTTCATCAGTGGCCAGGGCAAACTGCCGGGGTCGTCTTCGGGGTCGCGCCCACGAGCAATCAGGAGCAGTTTTCCATTAGTGCCCAGAGTTTGAACCAGATTGGACACAACCGTTGGCCGAATTTCCACCGGAAGCGTCTGTAACGTGTAGGCTTCAAAGACAAAGTCAAACTGGTGCTTCCATTCATCCGGTAACGCCAGGGCATCCGCCACCAGGTACTGAACTGGTGAATCTGGATACCGCCGCCGACACCATCCAATTGCCGTTTCGGAAATATCAAACGCCGTTGTCTCAAACCCAAGTGCCGCAATGGCTTCGGCATCGTCTCCGAGCCCACATCCCACAACAAGGGCTCGTTTTCCTTCACCAGAAAGATTTTCACGTTCGACCCAGGTGACAAAGCTCGGATTGACTTTCAGGTCAGCCCAGGGAATGTGGTCCGGGTTGCCGGCGGCTGCCGTGTAGACCTGTTCAAACCAACTGGTGGGATCATTTTTGGTCAATGATTCTTTCGCAAAGGATTGTGCTTTTTCGCGGGCTTTGAGTCGGTTGTCGAAGACCACAGTTTTAGGGTTCGGGGTTCGGGGTTCGGGGTTCGGGGTTCGGGGTTCGGGAGATACTATAGGGTTGGTATTTTACCGAAAACTCCAAGACATTTTAACCACGAAAAACACGAAAAACACGAAAAAGATCAAACACTGACCAAACCCAATATCTCAGGAAACTTATGACAAGGTACTTAAAAAAAGTGGCTTCTGACATAAATGGTTGTGGTTGGTTAGAGATAGGTATACAAAATAAAACTGGATTCAATACCATTTTGCAATGTCTTCCTTGCATTACGAGAAAGCTAAACTATTAAAAGCACTGTATTTCCCCGAACCTCGAACCCCGAACCCCAAACCCTAAACCCCGAACCCCAAACCCCGAACCCCGAACCCCGAACCCTGACCCCTTAAAAATGGACGCAAAAAACACACCACAATCTGCTGACCTTGTCATTGTCGGCGCCGGCGCTGCCGGATTGATGGCCGCCATTTGGGCCGGACGAACCAACCCGCACCGTTCGATCATTCTGCTGGACGGAGCCAAAAAGCCAGGGTTGAAAATCCTGATTTCCGGTGGCGGACGCTGCAACGTGACGGCGGAATATGTTGATGAATCGGCCTTTGCCGGGTCGTCGCGCAATGCCATCAAGAAGGTTCTCCGCAGTTTTGACGTGGCGCAGACGATAGATTTTTTCCGAAAACTTGGCGTCGAACTCAAACGCGAAGAAACCGGCAAGCTGTTTCCCGTTACTGACAGCGCCCAAACCGTCTGGCAGGCGCTGCTTGACGCTGCAAACGCCGTCAATGTCCGCATCAAATTCCCTCGCAGAGTTTCCGACATTCAAAAAACCGAGTCTGGTTTTTGCGTTTCCGGCGATTGGGGAAGCATTGAAACACCCAACGTGATCCTGGCAACGGGTGGGAAAAGTCTTCCGAAAACAGGTTCCGATGGTCTTGGCTACCGGCTCATCAAAGAACTCGGCCACAGCCTGACCGAACGGATTTTTCCGGCGCTCGTGCCGCTCACCCTGCCAAAAGACCATTTTATTTGTGGATTAAGCGGATTGACCGTTCCGGCGACGCTCGAAGTCCACTCCCCGACCGGAAAAAAACTCGCTTCGTTTACCGATTCAACCCTGTGCACGCATTTTGGATTGTCTGGCCCGTCAGTGCTCGACATCAGCCGGTACTTTCTGGATGCCAGAATGGACAATCCCAACGTCCGGCTCATCATCAACTGGTTGCCTGGGCAAACAGCGGAGGAGCTTGACCGGGAACTCCAAACCCTGGGGAAAGGGACGGTATTGGGTTTTCTGCGCCACCATCTGCCGGAACGCCTGGCCAAAGCGCTCTGCGAATTTTCAGCCGTAGACCCCACCGTTGCCGGACACCAGTTGACCCGCGACCAGCGCCGAACGCTCGCCCGCAACGTCACCCAGCTTTCGCTTTCAAATGCCGGTCATCGCGGCTTTGACTTTGCCGAAGTCACCGCCGGCGGCGTCCCGTTGACGGAACTTCACCTCCACACCATGGAATCCCGCCTGTGCAAAGGGCTCTACCTTTGCGGAGAAATCTGCGACGTAGACGGTCGCATCGGCGGCTTCAATTTCCAATGGGCCTGGGCCAGCGGCTACCTTGCCGGTACCTCAGCCGGGAAAATTTCGAACTGAAATGCCAGGTTTGCTCTAAAAGCACCAGGAAAGAGTTTTAGGCCCGCAGAGTCGTTGTGTCATAGCCGTGGTGCGAAGCCCACGGTCCGGCCAGTTTTTTCGTGTGTTTCGTGTGTTTCGTGGTTAGAAAGATCCTGAAATTTTCGGTAGGATACCTGCCTTTTGAACCTGCCGTTTCCCATCTGTTCCTCACCTTTCGAACCGGAGATTTTTCTATATGCGAGGCTGGATCTTTCGCTGGATCTGTTGTGTATTCATTGGGTTACTGATTCTGGAGGTCTCGACCATCCTCACTCTGGGTCAACCCCAAACGCCCACTTCGCCATTTGATTTTCAGCCGCCATTTGAGCGTGAGATGAACGCCGGCGAAAAACACACCTACCCGGTCCGATTAAAGGCCAATGATTTTCTGAAACTGGACGTCGTCCAAAAGGGAATTGATGTTGTGGTGCGGTTGCTTGGCCCGGATCGGAAGGTCATGGTTGAAGTTGACAGCCCCAACGGTTCACAGGGCGCAGAGCCGATGATGTTTATTGCCCCGGCTGATGGCAGTTACCTGTTGGAAATTGAATCACCTGCCAAAACGTCTCAATCGGGCACCTATGTCATTGAGCCGGAAAAAGTCGTCCCCGCGACGGAACAAGATCAGGCGCTGGTTGAAATTGACCGACTCATCGCACAAACCCAGGGCCTGACCAATTCAGGAAAGTTTGATCAGGCGCTGATGCTCTCCCAGCAGGCCGTAGAAAAGAGCGAAAAGGTCTTTGGCCCTGAGCACCGTCAGTTGGCCGAGAGTTTGAACAGCCTGGCAATCGTCCATTATTCCAAAGGTGAGTATGACCAGGCGGCGCAGCTTTTTGAGCGGTCAGTGGCGATCAAAGAGAAGGCCCTGGGCGCCAACCATCAGTCGGTTGGCGAAGGACTCAACAACCTGGCGACGGTTTATTTTATCAAGGGTGATTATGCCCGCGCCGAGGCGCTGTTTCTGAGGGTCGTGCCAATTTGGGAAGCGGTGTTTGGTCCCGAACACGCCAACGTCGCCAGCACCATCAACAATCTGGCCTTTCTGTACAAATCCAAAGCGGAATTTGCCAAAGCGGAGCCGCTGTATTTGAGATCGCTGGCCATCAAAGAGAAGATTTTTGGGCCTACTCATCCCGAAGTCGCCCAGGCCCTCAACAATCTGGCAGTTTTGAACTACACCCGAGGCGATTTTAAAAAAGCCGAGCCGCTCTATGCACGAGCGCTGGCAATTTGGGAGAAAGCCTTCGGACCGGACCATCCGAGTGTGGCCGATGGCCTCAACAATCTGGCGTCACTTTATGACGCCATGGGGGAGTACACGCAATCTGAACCGCTGAAAGTACGGGTGCTGGCCATCAGGGAGAAAGCCTTGGGACCGGCTCACCCAGATGTCGCGGCCAGCCTCAACAATCTCGGAGGACTCTATAAACTGAAAGGCGATTATGCCCGGGCGGCTTCGTTCATGGAACAATCGCTGGCAATTTGGGAGAAAGCCCTGGGCCCCGACCATCCCCTGGTTGCCACCAACCTCAACAATCTGGCTGAGATTTACCAGAAGCAGGGAAACTTCCAAAAGGCGGAGCCGCTCTATCTCAGGGCGCTGGCCATTCGGGAAAAAGTATTGGGCAAGGACCATCCGAATGTTGCCTTCATCCTCAGCAACCTGGCTTCTTTCTACTTCCGTTCCAAAGGTGATGCCGTCCAGGCCGAACCCATGTTCATCAGGGCGCTGGCCATTTATGAAAAGGCATACGGCGCCGATCACCCTGACCTTGCCACCAGTCTCCAAAATCTGGCCTATCTCTATGTTTCCACCAACCGCCTTGACCGGGCCGAACCGCTGTATCAACGGGCGCTGGCGATTCGGGAAAAGTTGCTGGGGCCGAATCATCCGGATGTTGCAGCTACGCTCCAGAATCTGGCTGGTTTGTATCAGGCCAAAGGCGATGTGACCCAGGCGGTTGATTTCCAAACGCGGGCCAATGACGTCACCGAACGCGATCTGGTTCGGAATCTGGTTTCGGGTTCCGAACGACAAAAGCTGCTCTATCTCCATCAAACTAACAAAGATACCAATCTCACCATTTCGCTCAACGTGCAGGATGCGCCAAACAATCTCAATGCCCGCAAGACGGCGTTAACGCTGGTCTTGCGACGCAAAGGGCGGGCGCTCGATGCCCTGGCTTCGGCTATCGAGACGCTGCGCCGGCAACAAACGCCTGAGACACAACGCCTGTTGGACGAATATGCCGCCCTGGCCAGTCAAATTTCGGCTCTGACGCTACGCGGCCCCGGCCAAAAGAAGCCCGAAGACCATCAGGCGCTCATTCGGTCACTTGAAGAACAAAAAGAAAAACTGGAAAACGACATCGGCCAGCGGAGCAAGGAATTTCAAGCTCAAACGGCCCCAATCAAACTGGAAAGCGTGCAAAAGCAGATTCCAGCCAGGGCCCTGCTGCTCGAATATGCCGTGTATCAGCCGTTTGACCCGAAAACCGGGAAATCCGGCGAATCCCGATATGTGGTCTATACCCTTGATCAGAAAGGAAATATCAATTTTGCCGATTTAGGTCCCGCCGAACGGATTGACCAGAGCGCCGCCAGTTTGCACAAAGCGTTAAGCAGTCCCAAAACCGCACTTGAAACCGAGGTCACGCCCGCCGCCCAGGAATTGAATCGGCTGGTCGTCCAACCCATTCGCGCGCTGATTGGAAAAGCCAACCAGTTGCTGATTTCGCCGGATGGAGCGTTGAGCCTGATTCCATTTGCCGCGCTGGCTGATGAAAAAGGAAAATTCCTGCTTGAAAGCCACCGCCTGACCTATTTGACCAGCGGTCGTGATCTGTTGCGGCTGGCCGTGAAGCTTGAGAGCCGCACGGCGCCCGTCATCCTGGCGGATCCGGATTATGCGGAAGGCAAAGGGCCGCTCCTGGCTGGAAAGCAATTTGCGCCACTGGCCCGACTGGTAGGGACAAAGCTCGAAGGACGGTCCTTAAAAACGCTCTTTCCCAACGCTGAAATCAAAATGCAGGCTGACGCCACCGAAGCGGCGCTCAAACAAATCCAGCGACCGGAACTGCTGCACATTGCGACGCATGGTCAGTTTTTGGAGGCACGGGCAGTGCTTCCAGCCTCGGAAGATGAAAAACGGATTGGAGCCGCCATTGACGTCGAAAAACTCAAAGTTGAAAACCCACTTCTGCGGTCGTGGCTATTTTTTGCCGGTGCCAACCACGGAGGGTCCGACGAAAACGACGGCACCTTGACGGCGCTGGAGGCGGCGCAACTGGATTTGTGGGGCACCAAACTGGTCGTGCTCTCCGCCTGTGAAACGGGTGTCGGCGAAGCAAAAACCGGAGACGGCGTGTATGGACTCCGGCGCGCCCTGGTCCTGGCCGGGAGCGAAGCGCAACTGATGAGTCTGTGGTCGGTGTCAGACCGCGCGACGCGGGAATTGATGGTTGACTATTACACCCGACTCAAAGCCGGAGAAGGCCGCAGCGATGCGCTCCGCCGGGTGCAACTCAAGATGCTGAACGACCCCAAACGCCGCCATCCGTTTTACTGGGCTTCCTTTATCCAATCCGGCGAGTGGGGAAATCTGGCCGGCAATCGCAAGTAGCGAAAAGGTTCAGAGTAACGCCTTCAGGCGTGAGGTTTGCCAAATGGGACGAACGATGAAACCCTCTCGTCTGAAGACGATACTCTGAACCTTTCACGTGCAGGTTTTTGATTGCGCTCCAGCAGGAAGATACACGTGATGAATTGGATTGAGCATCCCGAAGGGCGGTGGATAGTAGCCGGTGTGGAAGCCTGCTTTGAGGCGCACCCACCGAAATTTCAAACAGTTCGTTCAGCTTGCGTTCATCAACGGTTTCCGCCCGCAGGGCGATGGATAGTAGCCGGTGTGGAAGCCTGCTTTGAGGCGCACCCACCGGAACAATGTCCCCCCACGATTTGCGCCCGCCAGGGCGCTGGAACCAGATTATTCAATGAGGGTTTCGTCAAATTCAATACCACTCATTCTCAGCAAATCCAGATACTCGTCGCGGAAGGTCCGTTTTCGGTGATGTTCTTCCTGGTTGGCAATGTAGCTCTTTACCTTGTCAATGGTGGTTGGGCTGACCGTAAACACACCATATCCATCCTGCCACCCAAAACTCCGAAAGTTCAACTCTTCGTGAATCCATTGTGAAGAACTGTGTTTGACATCCCGCATCACATCCGCCAGGCGGTGGTTTGTTCGCAGGCTTATCAAAAGATGAACGTAGTCAGCCGTTCCTCCAACCATTTCCGGAATGCCGCCCAAAGTTCGTACTGCGCCACCGATGAATGCGTGAAGTCGAGGTCGCCAATCCTGAGCAATGACCGGCTGGCGGTGTTTGGTGCTGAATACAATGTGGTAATGCAAACTAAAATGGGTTGATGACATGATGGATTCTCCAGCGCCCATCCGGGCGCGAATCTGGGGTGGAACACGGTTTCCGGTGGGTGCGCCTCAAAGCAGGCTTCCACACCGGCTACTATCCATCGCCCATCCGGGCGGAAATCCAAATCAAGCCGAGCTTATTTATCAATTGGCTAATTTCATGAGATTTTGGCTCTTTGGTGTTTGCCGTGAAAATTAGTATTTCGATGAAAACCTGAACCGGTAAGTTCTTTAGAATCAATATTCGTCTTTGAGATTTTGTTCATTTCCACGGGAAATACCAAGGAGCCGAGGTTTTCTCTGCAACTACCCGAAAACCGTAGCTCAGGTGGGGGTTACTTTTGTTGTGTTTGTAACGGGAGGCTGACCGGCAGTCCCTGGCGCAGCCGTCCCACCAACCGCCCCGCATCACGCGCAACGGATTATCGGTCCCCCCCTCCCAGGCACGCCCATCTGTCGGCCTATCGTTACTGTTGTAGTTCGGGTGATACCAGTCCTGGCACCATTCCCGCACGTTCCCGTGCATGTCATGCAAGCACCATGCATTGGCTGGAAAACTCCCCACTGAGGTTGCTGTTCCGCAGTTCTCCCCTGTCGGAGGACTGTCATAAGGCTGAGTCCTATTATAATTTACCTGGTCTGTCGTGATATTTTCTCCGAATGAAAAGGGAGTTGTTGTCCCAGCCCGACAGGCATATTCCCATTCCGCTTCGCTTGGCAACCGGTAGGTATAGCCGTCGTTTTTTGTCTTCTCCTTCAACGTTTGCAAGAATGACTGGCAATGCTCCCACGTTACGCCCGCCATCGGCAACCTCTTATCTTCGAGTTTGGAATTGTTATTGACCCCCATGACCTTCTCCCACTCCTCCCGGGTCACTTCATATTTGCCCATGTAAAATGGCTGGCTGAAGGTCACCCAATGCTGGGTGTCTTCGCATGTGTCTCGCATGGCTTCGTTATCTGGTGAACCCATCTGAAAACTCCCTGCTGGAATCAACTCAAATTCCATTCCTATAGGGTTTGTGAAGAATTGAGGAAGTGGGGCAGGTGGTAAATTTTTCAAGAAAATCGAAACGGCAATTAACAACACCATCACCGCCACACCTGTAAAGAGGTATTTTTTGAATGAAGGGGTAGGTTTTGGAGGGTCTTGGCGGCTCGGCTCAGGCCCTACCGGTTCTGGCGAGCCACCTAAGGGTTTAGCTGGGCCTTTTTGCTGATTCGTGCCCGAATGGCATTCCAGGCCGCCATCAAACCAGATTCGGTGTCGGCTTCAAGCACATATTCAACCAGCTTCGGAATGATTGGAATGGTCACCTTGAGTTTTGCCGTAGCCGTTTTCCCCGGCGCATGGAGCTTTTCGTGAATTTCCGACACCATTTTCACCAGTTCCGTATTTTCTGGCCTGACCTGGAGCGCCGTTACCGCCTGGGAAATCTCAGTCACAGTTTGTTCGGCTTCAGCCTGAGTCAGCGTTGTTTCAATATTCAAACTGGCGAATGTTCTGGCATAGTCAACCAGATGATCTTGAATGGCTGGTTTAACTTCACGATCAATTCGCTTTTTCATCTCAAACCTTTGGGGTGCTGACGCGGTAATCCCAAGTTCCTTTTGAAATTCAAAGAGCCTTTCAAATTGATCAGTTAAAAGCTCTTCGAGGTCCAGCAGCCGCTTGCGGTTTAAAGAATCAAGTGACATTGGTCTTTCCTCCTCCTCAATTGCAGGTAAAAAGTATTTGTTCGGTTTGTTTGTAATGAGCAGTTGATTGCAGGCTTCTTCCAGTTTCAGAAAGTGGATTCGGCCAAGTGCATCACCAGCAAAGATTGTTTTTCCATCTGGCGAAACTGCACAACTCAAAAATGGTGCATCGCCGAAATAGGTCAAGAGCGCCTGTCGAGTTTCTACGTCCCACACCTTGAGTGTGTGGTCAGATGACGCCGAGACCAGCCGACGACCGTCGGGGAGCACCACCACCGCCGTCACCCAAGAAGTGTGCCCGGTGAGGGTGGCCAGTTCCGCTCCCGTCTCAACCTCCCACACCTTGAGCGTTTTGTCCTCTGACGCCGAGGCCAGTCGGCAACCGTCGGGGAACACCGCCGCCGCCCTCACCCAAGAAGCGTGCCCGGTGAGGGTGGTCAGTTCTGCTTCCACCGCCACATCCAACACCTTAAGCATGAGGTTCCAGGACGCCAAGGCCAGCAAGCGGCTAGCGGGGAGCACCGCCACCGCCACTGCCCAAGAAGTGTGCCCGGTGAGGGTGGCCAGCTCCGCTCCCGTCTCAACCTCCCACACCTTGAGCGTGTGGTCACTGGACGCCGAGACCAGCCGGCGACCGTCGGGGAGCACCGCCACCGCCGTCACCTCGCTGGTGTGCCCGGTGAGAGTGGCCAGTTCCTCTCCCGTCGCCACCTCCCACACCTTGAGCGTGTGGTCCCTGGACGCCGAGACCAGCCGACGACCGTCGGGGAGCACCGCCACCGCCGTCACCCAGGAAGTGTGCCCGGTGAGGGTGGCCAGTTCCGCTCCCGTCTCAACCTCCCATACCTTGAGCGTTTTGTCCTCTGACGCCGAGACCAGCCGGCGACTGTCGGGGAGCACCGCCACCGCCGTCACCCGAGAAGCGTGCCCGGTGAGAGTGGCCAGTTCCTCTCCCGTCGCCATCTCCCACACCTTGAGCATACCGTCCCAGGACGCCGAAACCAGCCGGTGACCATCGGGGAGCACCGCCACCGCCGTCACC
>JACQXX010000161.1:29943-56005 GCA_016208495.1 Acidobacteriota bacterium
GCCAGTTCCGCTCCCGTCTCAACCGCCCACACCTTGAGCGTGTGGTCCCAGGACGCCGAGACCAGCCGGCGACCGTCTGGGAGCACCGCCACCGCCGTCACCCCAGACGTGTGCCCGGTGAAGGTGGCCAGTTCTGTTCCCGTCTCAACCTCCCACACCTTGAGCGTTCCGTCACCTGCCGCCGAGACCAGCCGGCGACCGTCGGGCAGCACCGCCACCGCTGTCACCCCAGACGTGTGCCCGGTGAAGGTGGCCAGTTCCGCTCCGGTCTCCACATTCCATATCTTGAGCGTTTGGTCATCGGACGCCGAGACTAGCCGGCGACCGTCGGGGAGCACCGCCACCGCTTTCACCCCAGACGTGTGCCCGGTGAAGGTGGCCAGTTCCGCTCCTGTCTCAACCTCCCACACCTTGAGCGTTTCGTCCCTGGACGCCGAGACTAGCCGGCGACCGTCGGGCAACACCGCCACCGCCGTCACCTCTCCAGTGTGCCCTCTGAAGGTGGCCAGTTCTGCCCTGGTTTCAAGATCCCAGATTTTGAGTATGCCATTTGCTGAACCTGAAACAATCCGCTTCCCATCCGGAAAGATGGCCACGGCGGTTACAGAGTACTGGTGTCCATCCAGAGTAAACAGCAACGGCCCGCCAGGCGTTGTCAGACAGGCAAAGTTCGGTCTCAACCAGGTCTCCTGACTGGTTTCACGTGTCTGATTGAGCAAAGCCTGGGTATTTGGCGATGAAAACCCAGCCAGCCGTCCCCAAAGCTGGCTCCGAAGCTGCTTTCTATCCTTATTTAAGATGTGCGATGAAAGCTGGAGCGTCTGGTAAATCAACCGCACCTCGGCATCACTGGTTGTTTGATAATCCGCCATCAAAGCCGCCACACCCAGATACCCGAGTTTGGCTTCCATCCAGCGATAATCAAACAACAGGTTTCTCAATTCCTCCTTCAGCCCAGCCTGTGCCAGATGGGAGGGCAACCGCTCAAAGAAATACCCGTCGTTTGGCCCGGTGTGCCAGTCTCCGGGGCAGGCATTCCAGTACGCCTGGGCCAGTTCAGCGTGCAAGGGCTGCAGATTTCCGGCCAGCTTTTTCAGGTACAGATGCTGAAGGTCGTGAAGCTCAATCCACCGTTTGGACTCAACTTCAGTCGTCCGAAGCAATGCCCGGTGTTCAAGCTTTGGAATCAACCCGCGACACCGATGGTCAGGCAACCCAAACGCCTGTTTCCAAAGCATCATCAAGGTGGCTTCAGGAAGCGGAACGTCTTCTGGAAAAACCGCCAGCTTCAGGTAGGCCGTTCGTTCCAGTTCCGGCAGCTTGTCTACGCTGACTTTGAGGGCCGATGGGATTTTTTCAGCATCCAGGAAATCCACGTCGGCACAGTTGAGGGCAGCCAGTACGTCGCTCCAGTCGAGACCATCATTGACGAGTGCTCCGGCGAGCGAGAGCGCCAGTGGAAGGTTGCCACACAGTTTCGCGATGGATACGGCTTCGGTCGGGAGAGCGTGCGGTTCTTCATTGGCCCAACTCGCCAGCAGTTCCAGCGCCTGAGCCTTGTTCAAAAGATTGAGTGACCATAACTTCGCGCCAAGCGATGTGGTAATTTCGGCGTTGCGCGTCGTGACCAGCATCCGGGAGTGTGTGCCAGGTTCATTAAAGAAATTGGCGTGCTGGCTTTCCCAGACGTCATCCAGTACCAGAAGACAGTGCCGGGTTCGGAGCAGCTCTCCGAGGCGCATTTTTCCCTGGTGTTCGGTTTCAAAGGTGAAGTGCGTGCCGCTCAAGGCAAAGGCCAGTTCGCTTTGGATGAGTTTGATCTGTGGCGTCTGACCAATCGTCACCCAGAAAATGCCGTCGGGGAAGGCTTCCAGGACTTCCAGTTCACGAACCACCATCGCCGCGAGCACCGATTTGCCGATACCGCCCATTCCGTGGACGCCAATCCGGGAATGCGCAGACTGGGTTTTTCCGGCAATCACGACAGACGAATTCTGTTCCGCCAGAATCAGCTTTTTGAGTGCTTCAAGCTCAGTCGGACGGGGCAGGTAATTGAGTGGACGATCCGGCACCAGGTGCAGTCGTTCCAATAAGTTCTGAGGTATTTCCGAAGGTTGATCCTGGGGCATGAAGGAGTACCATCCAGGAAAGATAGGTGGTGCTGCCACGCATTGTGATGTGATTTGGAAAAATCAGCAAGCTGTGAAATGGGGAAAACAGGGGTTGGGGGTTAGGGGTTGGGGGTTGGAAAAACAGGATTCATGGGCATAAGCGCCAGGATAAGGATTTTAGGCCCGGAGGGTCGTCGTTTAATAGCCGTGGTGCGAAGCCCACGGTCACGGTCAGGACGAGACCCAAACCCGACAAGAGCAGTATTCAATACCAACGGAAAGGCCACGGGTTTCTTATCCTGGCGTTTATGACCCTGATGGTTGCGCTGTCAGTTATCCGAACTGAACGATAACTGGTTGAATACGCACTTTTTCCGAGCGTTGAACCATTACTGTTTTTTGCGTAAAATCGAACAAAGACCAAAAAGGAGTTTTCATAATGAGCGACGATCCAACCAAAAAATATCCACCACCCGAAAACTATCTCACCCGAAACGACCTTGAAGCGGTACTCGTGCGGGTTATCCGTGATCTCATTGTGACTGAAATTAACCCGCAGTTTCAGGAATTAAACCGTGAGGTAGCCGAAATCAAGGGGCGACTTGATAAAATTGACCAACGGCTTGACCGGTTGGAAAAAGGCCAGCGGGATCTGGTCGGGGATTTTCGCCACTTTAAAGTCGAAACTGAACGACGATTGTACAGTTTAGAATTTCCCGAACCCGCCAGCACCAAATAATACTAATGCCAGTTAAGGGTTGAAGCCGTTTTTGGCTCTCAGTCTACGAAGTAGACGAAGGCTCGTAGCCCAGGGCGAGTCTTCGAGCCCTGGGAACCGGTCACTTCCCACACTTTCCCCGCCCGGCCAGCCGCCGCCGTAGGCGGCGGCTGGCCGGGCGGGGGTGAGGAGGCGACGTTTTCCCAGGGTTAAAACCCTGGGCTACATGCCTTCCGCCCAGTTCCTGGGCTCAAATCCGCTCTTTTTTCAACTCTTCATTCGCATTACTGACTACTGACTACTGACTACTGACTACAAACTGGCATTATTTTGATGGGATTCCTTCGGAAGGTTTGGTCTCTCAAACTATGGGGATTCCTGGGTGGCGCGGATTTCGGTTTCGAGCGTTTCCGCTTCGGCATCGCGACCCAGGGCGCGGAGCAGACAGGCATAGTTCCGCATCCCGATCAGCGTGGTGGGGTGTGAGGTGCCCAGCGACTTTTGCCAGATGGCAACTGCCTCCTCATAGAGCGGTTCGGCTTCCTCATACTTCCCTTGCGAGTCGTGCAACCCCGCCAGATTGTTGATACTACTGGCGATGTCGGGATGGCCAGCGGGTAAACCCTTTTGCCTTATTTCCAACGCTTCCAGATACAGCGGTTTGGCCTTTGCATATTGTCCTTGCGAATGATACAGCAACGCCAGATTGTTGAGACTGGTGGCGATGTCAGGATGGCTAGCCGGCAACCCTTTCCGCCTCATCTCCAACGCTTCCAGATACAGTGGCTCGGCTTCCACACATCGCCCTTGCTTGTAGTACAAGGTCGCCAGATTGTTGAGGCTACTGGCGATGTCAGGATGGCCAGCGGGTAAACTCTTTTGCCTTATTTCCAACGCTTCCAAATACAGTGGTTCGGCTTCCCCATATCTCCCTTGCGAGTCGTACAACGCCGCCAGATTGTTGAGATTGGTGGCGATTAAGGGATGCCCAGCGGGTAAACCCTTTCGATAAATCTCCAACGCTTCCAGATACAGCGGTTCAGCTTCTCCATAGCGCCCTTGCGACTCATAAAACCCTGCCAGATTGTTGAGATCAGTGGCAATGCTAGGGTGCCCGCTGGGTAACCCCTTTCGATCAATCTCCAAGGCTTCCTGATAAAGCGGTTTGGCTTCCCCATAGCGCCCTTGCGATTTATACAACGTCCCCAGATTGTTGAGATTGTTGGCAATGTCGGGATGGCCAGCGGGTAAACCCTTTCGCCTCATCTCCAAAGCTTCCAGATACAGCGGTTCAGCTTCCCCAGATCGCCCTTGCGACTGATACACCAACGCCAGATTGTTGAGACTGGTGGCGATGTAGGGATGCCCGGCAGGTAAACCCTTTTGATAAATCTCCAACGTTTCCAGCAATAGTGATTCAGTTTCAACATAGCGTGCAGATCGAAAATACAAATAGTCTCCCATGCGATTGAGCAGGAGCACGACATTGGGAAAATCAAACCGACAGGTTTTGACCAGAGCCTTGGCCGATTCAACCTGTGGCCACAGGTGTTCACAGGTGTCCCAGTTCTCAAAATCAGCCTTTGGGAAGGCCAGCGCCACTGCATTGACTGCCCGTTCCGCCCAGGTTTTTTGTTCCTCTGGAGGTAGCCCAGCCTGGATGACTTCCTGCACTAGCCGGTGAATGGTAAATGTCCGGTCTGCATTCCGACGCAGAAGCGAAAACCGGCAGGCGACACCGTAGGCTTCGGCAAACTCAACTTCATCGGCGGCAACCGGGCCAAGGATGTCGCCCAAATATTCAGCCCCGTCACGAAATATCGCATCAGGAATATTGTCTGGCGCCAGGAAGGCACAGAGGACGACCAGTTCTCCAGCCGCTTCGCTCTGTTCTTTGATGGCGGTGAAGGCATCGGTAAACGTCACCCAGACCGACAGCGGATGGTCTTTGGTGATTGTTCCTCGTTCCTTGAGTAGTTTGGCTTTGCGTTTCTCGAAATGCCGCAGATAGTCAGCCGGAGTCAATTCTTTTTCGGCAAGATAGGCGCCGGCCTGGTCAAGCGCAAGCGGAAGGCCATCAAGTGCGATTGATACCGCTTTGGCATCCTCCCAATCTGGACGAAGTGCGGCGGTTTCAAGCGTCACTTCCGGACCAATCTTTTCAGCACATCGGAGCAATACCCACGCTCCCGATTCAGGCGGAAGTTTCTCAACTTCAATTTTCGTAGCCACTTTCCGAGTCGAACTGGCACGGGTCGTCAGCAGCACGTGGCGGCGTCCGGTCCGGTTGTCAGGCAGCCAGTCCATAATCAGATTGAGGTCGTCAGCGTTGTCATACACCAGCAGGTACTGGTCGTGGTCGTTGAGCCACTGCTTGACTTGGTGGCGGACGACTTCATCCGGGACCGTTTCATCCGAACCCACGACACCAACTTGTTTACCCAGCAGCCGAAACCCGCTCATCACAGCGGATTTCGAATCAGCCGTCATCCAGAAGACCAGTTCGTAGGACGATGCCCAGCGATGGGCAAACTCTTTGGCAATCTCGGTTTTGCCGATTCCGCCCAGCCCGCTCACGGCAGGCGGCTGGGTTAATCCAGCGCTGCCACCCCCAGTGTTGAGCACATCGGAAATGCGTTCGAGGATGTCTTCACGGGCGGTAAAACACGGATTGCGTTGCGGTACATTGATGAGCCTTCCCCTGGGTGTACCAGTGGCGTCGAGGAAGGCTACAAAGGGCGATGCAGGATTTTGGTTTCAAGGGTCGTGACCAGTTCCGGCAAACGGTTGTGAGCTTCAGCCCATTCGAGTAGCTTCACGGCGCGTGTGGTCTGGGGAACACCATCACCCGGAATGTCTTTTCCGGCGCCAAGCAGAAAAACCAGTTTGCCGAAGTTAACCTCAGTGATTTTGGTGAGCGTCTCCAGGAGTTTTTCCTGGTCTATCTGTGGCGTTATTTGTAAAGCCACCGTTGTGGTTCCACCTGCTGGCTGTGAGACAGGTTGTGGTCGGTGCTGAATGTGAAGATTTGACATATGAACTGACTCCGTAGTTTCTTCAGTTTGTCCAAAAGGTCGTTTTTTTGGAATACTTTGTGTGACCGATGTTTGGGCCGGATCCAGTAATTTGTTCGGCTTGTCTGTAATGAGCGGTTGCGTGCCGGCTTCTTCCAGTTTCAGAAAATGGATTCGGCCAAGTGCATCTCAAGGCAAAGGCCAGTTCGCTCTGAATGAGTTTAATCTAATGTCAGTACAATCTGGAATGACCAAATTGGATGAGGGAAACAAACCTTTAGCTGATATATCGGTCGTGGTAGGCTGCCCCAAAATTGATGGAACTGGAGTTACACCAACAATGCAACCGATTCATTTATTTTCACCGATACCTTTTCGTGACCTGACCCTGCGCAACCGGATTGTGGTGTCCCCGATGTGCCAGTATTCAAGCGAAGATGGATTTGCCTCCGACTGGCATCTGGTTCATCTGGGCAGCCGGGCTGTTGGTGGTGCCGGGCTTGTTTTCACTGAAGCCGCCGCCGTTACTCCCAATGGCCGGATTTCTCCACAGGATTTGGGCATCTGGAAGGACGAGCATATCCCTGCGCTTCAACGGGTTACCGAATTTGTCAAAGCTCACGGCGCGGCGGTCGGAATCCAGCTTGCCCACGCCGGACGCAAAGCCAGCACCGCCCAACCCTGGCGCGGAGGCCAACCCGTCACTCCCGATGATGGTGGATGGGACGACATTGTCGGTCCCAGCGCGATTCCTTTTTCTGACAAATACCCGACACCCCGCGAACTCTCACTTGATGAAATCCACGAACTGACCGGCCAGTTTGAAGCGGCGGCCCATCGGGCACTGGCGGCTGGATTTCAAGTCGTCGAAATCCACGCGGCACACGGCTACCTGATTCAGGAGTTTTTGTCTCCGATTTCCAATCACCGGGAAGATGAATATGGCGGCAGTTTTGACAATCGAACCCGGTTGCTTTGTAACATTGCCGCCCGGATTCGTGATGTCTGGCCACAATCGCTCCCGGTGTTTGTGCGGATTTCTGCGACGGATTGGGTTGAAAACGGCTGGGATTTACCGCAATCCATCGAACTGGCAGCCAAATTGAAGACGCTTGGGGTTGATTTGATTGATTGTTCCTCGGGAGGCAATGTCGCTCGTGCTCCAATCCCGGTTGGCCCAGGATTTCAGACGCCATTTGCCGCAGCCATCCGGCGCGAAGCGAACCTCCCAACCGGTGCCGTGGGGATGATTACTTCGGCGGCGCAGGCTGACCACATCATCCGCACCGGTCAGGCCGATGTCGTGTTGCTGGCGCGGGAACTGCTGCGCGATCCGTACTGGCCGCTTCACGCTGCCCACGAACTTAACCACCAGATTCAATGGCCGGTGCAGTATGAACGAGCGAAGTGAAAAGCGAGTAACGAAGTGAAAAGCGAGTAGTCAGCAGGCAAAATCAAGTGACCATGCTCACATGAGTTTCCCGATTTAAAGCCTTCTATTCCATATAATTAAATGACTGTCAACGTGTTGACACTTTCGAAATAGATTTGAACTATTTGCTTTTCACTGGATTGACTACTCGCTACCTCGCTACCTCGCTACTCGCTGTTCTCTTCGCTACTCGCTACCTCGCTACTCGCTACTCGCTGTTCTCTTCGCTACCTCGCTACTCGCTACTCGCTGTTCTCTTCGCTCCTTCGCTCAGTTAAACAATTTTTTCGCGTAAGCCTAAAATTTCAGCCTGGAAGCGGGGGATGAGCGGCAGGCTCTGGGTTTGCCCTTGAGCCTGGGCGGCGCGTTTGGCGTGCCAGTGGCACAATCCCAGTTTGGCAATGGCGGTTAAATATTGCCGCCGGGCCTGAAATCTGCCCCAGTTTCCAAAGGCTCCCATTGTCCAGCGAGCCCGCTTGACCATCGAAGTGGCAATGTCGAGTTGTTCCTGTGAAATCAGCCCGCGCTGGACTTCGACCATCAATGACTCGCGAATGATCTTTCCTTCGCGACGAACCAGGAAAAACAGCACGCCAATGAATGCCAGGAACAATGGCACCTGAATCACAAAGTAAAAAACAAAGAAATTGAGGAAGGTGGCAATCGTGTTCCACAGCGCGTGAAGGATCATGGCCAGAATCAGCCCGGCAAACGGCGCCAGAAACCGAACGGCTTTGTTGTGTGATTCGCGGGCAATCCCGCATCCGATGCCGGTCATGGCGGTAAACATCGAGTGTGAAAACGGCGCCATAATGCCGCGCACAAAGAAGTTGATGACCAGACCGACAACGCCCATTTCATTAAACTGGCGTCCGTAGTACAGAATGTTTTCGACTGCGGCAAACCCGAGCGCCACGACTCCGGCATAGACGATGCCGTCCACAACGTCGTCAAATTCGTTGCGCAAACACAGTGCAATGAGCAGCACGCCCAATCCTTTGGAACCTTCTTCAAAAATCGGAGCGGAAATGATGGCCGCCATCGCACTGCCGGCTTCGGGGCCAAAAATGGATGAAGCAATTCCTTCAAACAGTGTATTTCCAATGATAGAAATGAAAACCGACCCAAGCGCCCCCCAGGCAAACGCCAGCGCCAGCGCCCAGGCTGGCTCCGGGTCGTAGCGGTCCAGCCAGAGCCACAAAAACAGGTACAGCGGAACTGGAATAAAGGCCGTAATCCCGCCGATGATAATTCCGACGGGCCCAAGGTTTGATAACAAAATAAGCCCAACCAGAACGGCTAGAATAATGATACTGATCGCGCCACACCCGACTCCAATCGGGCTGACAGCCTGCTCTTTCTGTGCCATTCGCCCCTGGTCGGGGTTATACATTCCAAGATTGGTCACGGTGTTTCGAATTCCGCCATGCCAGGAGGGAATACCTTGCGACACTGACTGGCTCACCGCGTAAGGGTTGGCACCAAACTGGCCGGGAGGAGGATTCATCCCCATGTGTGGCATTGGCGGCGGCGGTGGTTGTGGCATTCCCATTTGTGGCATTGGGGGTGGAGGCGGCGCCGGCGGATAGCCCGGTGGAGGCGTCATGCCCATCGGTGGCCCTGGCGGTGCATAGGGTGGAGGTGGCCCACCGTACCCGCCTTGATTTCCAGACGGCGGAGATGAATAAGACGTCGCGGCAACGGTCGTTTGCTGACCCGGCGAAGGTGAGGTTTGAGAGCGGGCTTGTTCAATCACCACCAGGATTTGGGGACCGCCGTTCCCAAACATAATGACATCCCCAGGGTTGAGTTGGGTGCGGCCTACGCGGTTGCCATTGAGGAACGTGCCATTGGTGCTGTTCTGGTCGAGGAGAAAAAAGGCGTCGCCTTCACGTTGGATGACAGCGTGTCGGTTTGAGACCAGCGTATCGCGCTGGGCGTCAAACTGAATAGCGCAGTCAGGTGCCCGACCAAGTAAGAATGAGCCCTGCTCAAGTTGGCGTTGTTGCCCGGCAAGCGAGCCAGTTTGAAAAATCAAAGTCAGTTTCATGCCAGATTCCTTGCTGATGAAGTGGTGGTACAGTTCGCTGGACTCCTCCAAAGATACAGAACTCCACACCAGTTCAACAACTTGATTTTTGGAACCGGCTCATGCCTGACGAAACCAAAGTTCAGAGTATCGCCTTCAGGCGAGAGGTTTTTTTCTCAAGCCAATGTGCCGAAGTCATCCTCAACAATCTTTTGGTTAAGTCAGGATTAATTAGCGGAGTTTTTGGAAGAATCCGTCTAACTTGTTCTGATCCAACAAAATACCTCTGTCAATGATATCAACCCCCAACATTCTTCCTCGATCAATATCACCTGGTTTGATCTGAGTTTTCTCCTTGCCACCCTCTGTTAAAGTAAAGAGATAGGTTTTGGCCGCTAACCCAAAATCCTTGCGAAGAGCGGCACTTTTGTACAATGTTTCAACGAGAATACTTTTGTCCCCATCACCAATACTGGTTTTACATTCAATCACATGCAAATTATTTTGGAGCATGAACATAACGTCAAACTCATTCGGAGTTTGCCTACGACGAATATTGATTCCAGTGGCGATGTATTTATCACTAAACTGAAGCTTTGATTTGAACAATGAGAAAACATATTCCTCAAACCAATCGCCAGTCAGGTATTTGACATCATCTTTGGAGAGGTTTTCAGGATCTGAAGGTCGAAATGAAAATCGTTCAAGAAATGAAGCAAGTCCATCCACTTCTGCAATTGCAATTTTCTTCTTGCGATACTCTCGAAGACTATCGATCAACTCTAAATCAGATGGCGCGGCCTTGATATAGCAGTCAAAAAACCGTTGTGTTTGATCGGCGTCTTTCTTTACAGAGTAGATTTTTTTAGAGTTTTCAATGGTAACGCCATAAGCAGTTAAATAGGTTGGAATATCTACGCGGTAATTGATGGGATGTTCTCCACTGGGTATTTCTGGGTAAATTTGAAAGTATTGGTTTTTTCCGATTGGAATGTAATAAATTTTACTATTCCGTTCTTTGAAGCAGTTGTACGTGGCGATTGACATGATCTTGGTCCCGCCGGTCAGATTTACGATAAACTCATCTGTATTGCACAGAAACGGATCGTCTGAGCTTGTAGAACGCCTTCTAAATAAAGCTCTCAATTGTTCGTCAATCGAACTAAGAACATCTTCTTGAACCAGTATGCGTTTAAATTGCTCTTCAGGAAGGCCGGAAGCAGCGATGATGCACGTTGACCGATCCTTTTCTTCCATTGCTTTCGTGCTGATCAATAAGTATTTGTCAACCCCAGATAATTCTTTCATCAACAATAGATTCGGGATGGTCTGCTCGCTCACAAGACTGACTAAGATGCATGCCATATTCGTTCTCCTTTCAGGTATTGTGACCGCTGGAGGTTTCGCCAGGTTACTTACTTTTTCGATTCATTTTTTCTTCTCAGGTAAAATCGGTAATCCTTTGTCCATCATGAGGGTAGGCAGCGAATGACGGTTCTCGGGACGATTGTTTGCCGTAAACCATTTATATGACTCGCCGTCAGGAAGCGGCGCGGCCTCAACTCGTGGATAGTGAAGCGGCAAGCCATCCGAAAATCCCTGACTGGCCCGAAGAAAAGCCGCAATAAATCCAACTTCCTCAAATGGTGTGTTTCCTTTGACGTATGCCTGCCGAACGGTTTCCTGAAATTTTTGAATCAAGGGTTCAGGGTGAAGAGAAGGAGTGCTGGACTGATTTGAAAGACGGGTCAGGTCCTGGTACTGAGCGGATAATTCAGCTCCTGTTTTGAGATCGGTTTCGATCAATTCAAGTCGAAGGCTTCCAAATCCGAACGGTTTTCCTCCGCCCAGACGATGGTAATGGTTTTTGGGCAAATTCAATAACCACAACAAAGCGCCGGCTTCAACTTCCGACAAATTCATCAGGTGAATATCGAATTCAAAGCATGTCTGTGGCTTGACCCAGCCTTGAATGGAGCGATTCTGGTTGTTACGTTCTTCTTTTCCTGATGAGCGGCGGTATTCTTGATAGACATCGTGCCTGCTGGCATTTTTGGTGGGCGTCTGTGTTCTGTCAGTCACTGGGTCCGACCAATGATTTTCTGGAAGCTCAGCGTGATGTGGATAAACCTTTCGCCCGCGAAGTCCTTTTGAAGCATTGTCATAGCCAGTTGTTTTGCGGGTTCCCTGGCCAGATAGTTGAGCGTCCCCTTCTTTATTTTTGGCGATATAAAATCGTCCTTGTTGGGGTTTGGGCTGTCCCAGAATATTGAGTGGAAACCCAGGGTCAGAAGTTCGGTTCGAACTGTTTTCATTGATGAAAGACTCAAGGGCATTTGAGGTTGTACATTCGACAAAACCAACCCGAAGCTGACCTCGATAGGCGCCCTGACCATTCTGGTTGACCCAGCCAAAGACCCGATCTGCTGGAGAAAATTCCTTTTCGACTTTTGCTGGATGCAGTGACTCGGGTAACAGACTGGCTGGAGAAACTTCGTGTAAATCACGAGAGATGGTCACCGGGTATAACCCAAGTATTTTCCAACTGTTCCCATCTTTTTCAACCCGAGCATAGCAAAGGTCACCTGATTTCAATTCGGTTTCTGACTGATTTCCAGCAATATGCCGAGACCAAACCGAATTCTGGAGTGCAGAGGGTCCTACTTGTCCAGTTTTCAGTTCTTCGACATGAAGTTCCTGGTATCCTTTTATGAGTTTTTTCCAGGCATCTTTGATGTTGCCTTGAAGAGGCAGAATCAACTCAGGCTTGTTTGTTGAGAAGAACACTCGTTCATCGTGTTTCCGGTCAATATTTTTATTTGTGATACAGACAATCCCAGAAACTCGAATCAGATCTTCACCTAAAGGCTCATGAAACGATCTTCTGTCTTCTTTTTTGCCTGCAATACTAGAAGAGGGGGCATTACCTGGGGAGATACCTTGAGGAACAATTTTCCTTACCTTCCAATACTTAAAATCTGGAATGTGTGTTTTTTTCTTGTTATCCCATCGGTAGTGTTGAAATTTCTCAATCCAACTCTCTACTTGGTCTCCATGAGCAGGAAGCCCTTTAGTTGCATAGATCAAGGCATTTTTTGATACCGCTTTTGAAGAGAAGTCATATCTTTTCAACCAGGCTGCGTAAAGCGGGCCTTGGGGAACGCCATCCTTACCATCTTTGCTCCCGATGTGGGATGTTCCAGTGTACAGCTTTACTTGCAATTGATCAGTTACATTTATAATTTGTGCTGGGATAAGAAATATGCCTTCAGTTGTTTCCATTCTAAATGCGAGCCGTTCACTGTTTTTGTGAAACACTCCAAACCTCGAATTGGTCACCGCTTCAAAGGCTGAGCGCAGCATTCCTTTGACCGAAGTCGGTGGAATGTACGGCTTCCCGTCCGGTCCAAGGCGCACCGGGTAGCTTTTATGGTGATCCTTATTAACTTCTTCGGCTTTGGCGGCGTCCAGAACGAGCAATGGCGTTGCGGTCGTCATTCGCACCCGGAGTTTTCCACTATAAAGCTCAGCTACGAAACGGTCGTGTCCCGCTGGAGTGCTATCCCCAAGCGGCGTTCCGTTCGCTTTATCTCGGGGTGGGGCCGGAATGAAATTGTAGGGATTGTGGAAGTCACCTTTTTGAGAATTCTGTGCCATCTTTTGCTCCGGGATGGGTTTAGGATCAAACCCAACGATGCGTGGTGTGTTAAATGATTTATTTTTTGACATTTTGGGCGACCTCCAGGTTGATCAGGCGTTCTTCGAACACAAAGGCATTGCCATAGGGTTTTTCAATCGCAATGTATTCGCGGGCATTGATCTGGACTCGTTCGGACGGCTTGAGATTTTCCACTGGCACCGGCAATTTCCCAATTCGTGCTTCGGCAAGCAAACTCCATCCTGGCAAAAGATCTGGCTTGTTCAGACTCTTTCCCCACAACAAATAGGTTTGGGAAATGGTTGAATAAAACTCTTTTGGAGACGGTTGGTTAAACCCATCGCACTGAAATTCCTTATTTTCAGTCAAGAAAACTGCTGGTCCCTGGCCTGAGTGTTTCTGCAGCCAGCGAAGTTCGCCAATTTCACCAAAGGCACGGGCTTCAAACACGGTCTGCAATTCAATCGCTTTTCCATCGGGCCCAAGGATATTTCCCTGGTTATCAACAACCCCGAACTGACACGCCTGTGGTGAATAGAGCAATGCCGTCAAAGGGGTGGACAAAGGCTTCCCCGACATCAGGAAGGAGAGTGCCTGAGTCAGGGAAACCGGTTGGGGTGATTGCCAATACCAGAGCGTTCCAGAATTGGTGTCGGTCATTGCGCACCTGCCTTTTGCGGTTGTTGAGCACGTGTTCGTTCCTTTTCATCCGCAATCCATTGCCGCCAGCCCAGGTTGATGTGTTCACACACATCCGCTGGTAGCGGACAGGTTTTACTCCAGGAAAAATTGGTAAAGCTGGCCAGGTTTCTATCTAAACCAGTTCCGCTGAGCTCAATCCGTTCAACCTCAATTTCACCCATCCCACGATTGACGGCAAATCCGAACGGGATCCGGCCCTGCAACACGTCGTTCAACACCAACAAAACCAGTCCCAGGGCTGGAAGTCTTTTGTTTTCTTCGATTCGCTCCAGATTGAGCCGCAGTTTGATTGGTTCCCAGGAAATTCCGTGCGGTTCGAGAACGCTAAACAAGGCGCTGTCTGAAGCACCTCCTGTCCAGCGGTCAATTGAGACGTGGTAGGCTGGGGTCAGGTGTTTGGCGCCGGTTTCACCAATGGCGGTCATCAACGGTTCATCGGTTTCTTTCCCTTTCGCCACTGTTTCTATGGCGTCCCATTTGGCCCGAGTAAACTTCTCTTCGGCAAAACAATCAGCAACGGACAATGCACCTAACCCAGGTTTTGGAGTCTTTTCTTGGCCTTGCGTATTTTCTGATTTAGCCGCCATGCCGAACACTTCTTGTGCCAACAAAACCTCTAATTGTTTGGGAAAAGGATGTGGTTCGTTTAATTCATCCTCAGAAGAAATGAATACCGTCCGCATAATTCGCTCAGCGTGACTGCGGAGCGTCCCTTTGATCGAGCTTCCCGGCAGCACAAACGCCACCTGGCCGGCACCATACGCGCTGACCAAGGGAAGCGAGTCAACCGCGATTCCGTCATATCCGGCTTTGACCATCACCGGTCCACGAGGTTGCCAAAAGAGTTGAAACTCAAAACGTTTCCCTGGTTGGGGTTGGTGGAGTTGACCTTCTGAAAGCAAGTCTTTAATTGAAAGTGATTCAGCGTTATTTCGAAGCAATGCCAGCATTCCTTGGCGGCGATTGATTTCTGTAAACCGTCGAATACACACCGATACCAGTCGAACCTGCCCAAGGCCACGGGTTTTGGCTGCTCCCAAACAAAATTCACCTTTTTGTAAGGACTGCGCCAAATGACCAAAGACAGCGCTACACAGTGGGCGATGAATGGGGTTGCAAAGTGGCAGACCTTTTTCTGATGGCAGGTCAAAGCGCAGGTTCAATCCAAAATGGCTTCCTCGGGGTAAGACTGCCCGATCAAATTTGAAACGGTCAGCGGCTGTTCCCGTCACGCGATCAATGCCAACGCCATCGCGAATTTCAATATGACTGTTTTTAGGAAGGCAAACCACTGCGTCAGCAACGGTCACCAGACTGGCCCGGCCTTTAGTTTCTTCACCTTTTTTGGAGTGGTCTCCCCACATTTGATCAGTGATTATTTTTCCAAAATGTCGTTCACACCAGGCGCGAAAGACCCCACTCAGGCTGGTGCCCGGGATATACCAAATTCCCTTGCCATTGCGCGCCAGCGGCAAATCACTTTCCGACGAACTGAACGCCCCACCAACATGGAGTGGGGTTTCAGCCTCGATAACCCCTTGAATCACAAGCTGCTCAACAATTTCACGCGCCATAACCGGTATCTCCTTTCCTGGGTTCGCAGTCGCGTTTGTGGGCCCGGAGCACAGCCTCAACCACGGTTTGCAGGGCATACGGCCACAAAAATTCCTTGAGCCGGGTTTCTCCGTCCACCGTGCACACCGGAGGCAGTTTCCCCGCGCTTGATTCAATGACTTTCCAGATGGCTTCATGGGCATCATCTATTAAACCTTCGACCTTTTTCAGTGCTCCATCTGGCCATTTGTCTTTTCGATTTGGTGTTTTTCGTAAATGCTCCACCCAGTCGCGAATCAGCGTCTTTTCAGAATGATGCTGAACTTTCCGAATCACAGCTCTCAAACTTCCCAACTGACTCAGGGAGGGCTCCGATTCGGGCTTTCCATCTGTTGAGCACTTGATTTTGATTCCAAGGACTTTTTTCCGATTTGACTCTTCATTTGCCAGGTGAAGGGCTGCCCGTTCAATGGCTTCTTGCCAGACGACGGTTTCAAGCTGTTTGAAAAACGCAAAGTCCGGGTCGTCTTTGGGAACCAGTTTTGGAGGTTCGCCATTCCCTGGATCATTCTTCTTCTCTTCGCCGCCTTCTGGTTTGGGGTCTGGAACAGGCTTCCAATCATTGAGTCTTGAAGTCAGCAACGGGTCATTAAACCGCACCTGGCCGTAGCCCTCGCCTCGCCGCTCGCCAATTCCGCTGGCTTCAATCTGGGCCAGTTGGTCGGCGGTTATAGTTCCCGTCACTGCAAACTGAACACAGGAACCAGCCGCCAGAGCCACCAAGCTTGGGCGAGGCAATCCCCATTTGGTCTGCCAGGATTCGATTCGGCGGGTTCGGATGAGCGATGTAATCAATTGATCCATCGGGGGTTTCTGAACCTTCAGGGTGACTCCCGTCAGATTCCGCTCAAGTGCCTGGGCCAAATCACATACATCAGTGGTAGGTCGTAGGGCGGCATCTCGCAACAGCACGTCTGACACCAGCCAGACGGTCAGCGTATCTTCTGATATTGGGATTGTCCGTGTAACAAACCTGGGTTCTGAAACAACACACACTTGAACTTCGCCATAATCATCTTTGCTGGAAACACCCAGCCGGCACGTTTCTTCCAGGCGTTTCCACCAGTCGTTCTCCTTTTTGTTCAGTTCATCCAGGATGTTTTGGGTGAAACGAAGTTCTGTGCGCAGGATTGTTCCAGCCGCGATGGCTTCTCGGGAATACACCCCACCGACCTCTTCCGTCGGACGTTGCCTCTGGTCCTCAACCACATTGTGGGTCAACAACGAGCGATGGGTTTTTTCAAATGAAGGAAGGATTTTTTCCGTTGTGTCACTGATGAAGCCTTCACGATAAGGTTTCATTTGCTGTTCACTGGCTGATTCTTTAAAGCGGTTGATAACCTTCTCTGGCTCAAAATCATCAGCCAGTTTGTCCTTAGAAAGCGCAAACGGCACTGGTAGCCCACGCTGATTGTGAACCACTGGCGTTGCCGGCAAAACCATCAGTTCACCGCCGGCAAAAGCTGGGTGCGGGTCAAAGCCTATTTTTTTCAGAAGCTTCGTTACAAAGGGAAGCAGGTACGTTCCCGGCACGAAGTCGAGCGTTTCCGCCACGTTCCCAAGCGTTCGAGTGACAATCGCCAGTGGCGTTTTGAGTTCCAGTTTCAGTTCAACCTTGAACCATTGGCCAGGCCGCTTGCTGTTTCCAAGCGGTTGTTCAGCATTACTTTCGTCCGTTGAGTGAGAATTTTGATTCGGATTGTTTGTTTCCAACCAGTTCACAACATCCAAAAACTGTTTAGGATTTCCAACATTCAGGGTACAGCGACCAGCACCCCGACGGCGTTTGCCGCCAAGATGTTTCACCAGCCGCGCCCCAGCCAGAAGCAAGGCCGAAACCGCGTGGCGGTCAATTCTTTCAACTGGAAGGTCCAGACTACAGGTGGCGGTCAGGCGCATGCCACCGCGAGCCATTTCCTCAAAACGAAGGAAGTCTTTTTTGGCGCTCCCCGAATCAGGGTCAATGGCAATGCCGGGTTTGACAAACGTGAGCGCCTGTCGAAAAGAAGACAGGTGGTTCTGGCACAAAGTGGTTCTCAACGATTCCGACAGTCTGGCGGGCGTGATTTTCAGGCCAGCGGGAGTTGGGCCCGATTCGAGTTCATCCCGGTCGCTTTCCCGCACCAGGCTGGGCTGGGAGCCAAAGACTGTTTTCACAAGTTGCAACCAGGAGCCGTTGGAATTTCCATCATCAAGGCCCAATGCGACCAGTTCGCAGGCATCGCGCCAGATGCCTGTCACCGTTTTCGCGGGCACAAAGGGAAATTTGTCCTGGTCACGAATCACCAACCGGTCAACATTGCCTGGACGTCCGGTTCCAGAACCCACGTGCCAGTCGGATTCCATGACCAGTTCAATCTGAAATTCGTTTTTGAGCCCCCACTGTGGTGACGCTTCAATTTCAATTGGCTTTGTCATTGGGAGTGCCTCCGGTGTGGTTGTCGTCCTGCCAGAATTCAACAATTTCGAGCGCGTCTAAAAAACCGGTAATTGATGGCTGCTTTGGTTGCTTTGACTGCTTTGGATCTGAATCTGGCGGCTGTTCGAGATCGGAACCTGGTTGTTTTTGATTGAAATCAAGCTGACAAAAAAGAGTTTTTTTGTCGCTCCACAGAACTTTCTCAATCCCCTCCTCAAGGTACCGGTGTTTGATCAATTCCAATTGCGCTTCGGCATGATCAACGCCTTCAAACAAACTTTCCCGCAGCATATGGAGCATTCCCGTGGGCAGTTTGCGTCTGGATGGGTCTTGTTCGTCGCTCACCCGCATTGCACGAACTCTGGTTTCCAAGTCGTTCCATCGCCGAAGGTTGATCCATTGTTTTGATTCATCAGTAATACCAAAATCTTCTGAATTCGACGAAATCACATAGGGCCGGGCAAATAAGAATGATTCGACATTACCTTTTTTGGTAATGGTCAATTCATCGCGAATGCGCTTCAACTCGACGTTGCTGGAGTCATACAACACGTGATAGTCGAGCGTCGAACAAGGGACAACCCGAATTTTCTCCGGAACAACAACTTTGGTTTTCACTGTTTTGGCAGACTGGAGCAGGCTTTCGGCCAGTTCATAGGCAGCGTGAAACGGAAAATGCGGTTTGACAATTGCCACGCCGGCACAAATCGAAAGCCCCTGGACTGGTTTTGGGAAAGCATCTCTGACAATGGCTGGAAGAGTGGTTTTGACAATCCGAGCCAGATCTTGCCGTGTTTCCTCAAATCCTTCTCCCTTTGTCGTCTGTTCATAGTGCCGTACAAAATCCCTTGTAAACTGAAGGGCATGCTCGCCATCGCATAAAACCGTCAAGTCATCACCACCCAGCACGAGCGGCACGAGCGGCACGTACAGTTTGTCTTTATCAGCCTTTCTGTTGGTTTTGAGTCGGTAGGATAAATCTCGCCGCGCCAGTTCTTTAACAGCGAAGCTGAACGCTTCTTCAAGCGCGATGTCGAGCGAGAGCGAGAACCGCCGCAACGTGTCGAAATAATGCCGGCCAAAAGAACAACCAGCGGCAGGTTCCCCAATAAATTTTTCAAACTTGAGAAATACCTGTCCCAGCCCGTTTCCGTCGGCGTGAATCACAGCCACCCAATCAAGTTCTCGTAACTTCTTTTCCAATTCGTTGGTTGACTTAAACGAGTAAATGTACCCGGTTTTGCGCTCAATCAATTCTTTTAAGCGCTCTTTCCCATCTTCGCTGGCTTGACGCTTTGCCAGGGCAACAGCGGATCGTTCGGCGTGTTCGTCTGAAATTGGATCCAAATCATCATACACACTGGCCGGCAATCCACTGGTTTTGCAGGGAGCCACCACTGGCAACCGCAAAAACCGCTGGTCAGGCCCAGGCAGCGAAAACCGGACTTCTTCCAACCGATGGTAAACCTCTTCCACCAACTGTTTGACACAATTGGCGTCAACCTGGTCTATGTCAAAGCTTTTTCCAAAAACACCGTGAACTGTCAACCCCGGTGCTTCGCGAAGGGTTAGTTCCGTCACTTTGGTGATGAGCAATTTGGCAACAGCCTCATCTTTCGCCAGAAGAATGGCTTTCCCCGAGGTGGCAACCACAACTTCGATTGGGTTCGTTCCAGTTTCCAGGCAGGGATTCACGGCTGAGTCGAGCAAATCGCTGCGCCGTCGGTCAGAGTCTGAAGCGCATATGATTGGCCCTCCAAGCTCCCGAATCGCCTCTAACACGAACTGAGTGCCGACTCGAAAGGTCAATTCGGAAGCGCCAATATTTTCACGGAGTTTATTGGTGGCAAAAATATAGCCCTGATTTCCAGATGTCTCAAATAACACGAGGTACATGGCAAAACCTCCTTTCTTCTTGACGAAGAAAGAGTTAATGACGCAATGTGCGCCAATTCCATGATGGACTCAGACGTCAAACACTTCAGCCAACTTGCGAGGAGGAGTACTACTGGTTGTGAAATAAAAAGTGTGTGGTAGAAATTGCCAGCAAAGGTAAACGGAGAAAGAAGGCCAAACTATACATCATCCTTACAATTCTTTCCAACATAATATTGCTTGCAAAAGAGCGGAATCGCTCAGAAATGACTATGACGTATCTTCGATCTCTTGAGCCAAACCAGAAAACAAAGGGGAACAGATATATTTGGGTTCCATGATTTTCCTCCGTGGCCCTCTGTGTCCTCTGTGGTGAGCTTGTTTTTTCACCCTCAATTCGCTTTGAATGAATTTATGTTGTGGTTCTTCCAAGAAACCGATTTTGGTTTTCTTCAGATCCAAGCCCCAAAGAGGCATCGCCATGCAACTGAACTCCTGGACGATTCAATTTCTGATTTTTCTTTTCAGTCTGATTGGGATTGCTGTCAATTCCCCTCCGGTTTTGGCCGTTTCAAAAGTCGAAACCACGGTCACGATTTCCAAACTGGAGACGCATGTATTTCACGTCAAAACGGTCATTCGAGACATCCAGCAACCCGTCCTGGAACTTGGCTTGCCGATCTGGACGCCGGGGCATTATGTCGTTGAAGACTATGCCCGCAATCTCCTGCGCGTGACCGTCACTGATCAGGCTGGTCGCAAAGCTGCCTATCGAAAATTCACTGCCAGTTCCTGGGCCATCAATACCAGCAACGTCAATGAAGTGTTAGTCGAATTTGATTATCTGGCTGACCAGATTCAGTTACACACGGCTTTCCTGACACCGACCTATGGGCTGCTTAATCCTTCAAATTTCGTGTTTTATGTCAAAGGTCAACAATCAACCATTCCGCATTCGCTTCGGCTGATTCTCCCTGACAAATGGAATGTTGCCTGTGGACTGGCCGTCAAAGATGGCCAGATTGAAGCCGCAAATTTTGACGAACTGATTGACGCTCCGGCACTGGTTGGCGAATTTGACCGGATTGAACTTCCAGTCAAGGGTATCCCGCACGAATTTGTGTATGCCCCAAAATCATCGCTCACACCGGAACTGGCCCAGGAACTGGCCCAACGATGCGCCCGGATCTATGAATCCCTTGGCAACATCTTCGGAGAGTCTCCTTTTTCCAAATACTGCACAATCAACATTTTTGTGACCAACCCTGAACTGGTGCGCGGGGCGCTGGAACACAATAATTCGTATGTATCGCTTGAACTCAAACCCGAAGACTCGGTGGCGGGCTTATTTGAAACGCTCAGGCTCGCATCTCACGAATATTTTCACGCCTACAACGTCAAACGGATTCGTCCGGCTGAACTCTGGCCCTATCGCTATGATGACCGGGTGTTTACACCGCTTCTTTGGGTTTCAGAAGGCTTTACCCGGTATTATGAAACGCGGGGGCTGCTCCTGGCCGGATTGGTGACACCTGACGAGTTTCTCCAATTACTGGCAAACCTGATTATTCGGACGGTTTCTGAAGAGCCCGGAAAGTATATTTCAGTCGAAGAAGCCAGCATTAACACCTGGATGGGCGGCGCCGGCGGGTTCAGTCAGCCCTTTGCCGTTGATTATTATGCGCGTGGGGCGGTGATTGCGTTGCTCCTGGACTTAAAAATTCGACAGGAAACCCAGGGGAAATCTTCACTGGATGACGTGATGCGCTGGTTGTATGCCGAACGCTACAAACGAAACCAGGGGTTTACGACTGATGACTTAATTTCCTGCATTGGCCGCACGCTCGGGAAAAGCCCGAAAACGTTTTTTGATCGCCACGTAAGCGGCACGGACCCGCTACCGATTCGGGGGATTCTCGAACAATCGGGGCTCCGGCTTGAACAACAGGAACTCCAGATTCCATTCCTCGGGGCGTTTCTGGATGCTTCAAACCGGGTGACGGCCCTGGTTGATGATTCAATTGCTGGGAAGGCCGGAGTCAAGGAAGGCGACCTTCTGCTTGGATTGGGTGATATTGCGCTTGATTCTCCGACCTGGACGAATGATTTTCAGCGAATGTACCAGGGACAGGATGGAAAACGCTTTCCGGTTTATGCCATTCGTGATGGAAAACCGCTCGTGCTCAAAGCTATCGTCAAAACGATTCGAACTGCCGAATGGCGACTGGTTACATTTGAAACCACTGACCGGCAGGATTTTGGCGTTCGGGACCGCTGGCTGAGCGGAAAGTGATCAAGTGACAAGGTGAGAGGGTGACAGGGTGACAGGATGACAAGGTGACAGGGTGACAGGATGACAGGGTGACAGGGTGACAAGATGACAGGGTGACAATCTGGAAGGGCGCTGCTGCTTTGAACTGCGCCCATTTTTGAGAACCCTGAACCCTGAACCCTGAACCCCGAACCCCGAACCTCAAACAGTTGGCATCACGGGTCAGGAGTGGTAGTCTCTGCCCGTTTTTTTCATTTTTCTTCAGAACTTACGAGTTACAGCACACCAATTGCATTTAGAACCGTAACCTGCCAGCGTTGGCTCAACCAGCTTTTGTCCCACAATTCGGCAACTTCCTGGCGGTTATACCATTTTGGAATGAAACTCTCTCATTAGAAAGCAGTTAAGTAATTCAATCAAATAAACTTAGTGAACTACTGACTACTGACTACTGACTACTGACTGGTATTATTCTTCAATCGAAAGTGAATTTATAGACTATGGAATGGAAAGCAAAACAGAAATCAGCACCGGCTGTCGGAATTATTGGCCTGGGATATGTCGGGTTACCGATGGCGATTCAATTTGCCCGAAATGGGTGCCCTGTCACCGGGTTTGACGTGGATGAAAAAAAGACGGAATCGGTCAACCACGGGAAGTCATATATCAAAACCATTCAGTCAGAAGACATTGCCGAGCAGGTCACGGCAGGAAGACTTACGGCAACGGCTGATTTTTCCAAAGTTGCCGATCAGGACGCGATCCTGATTTGTGTTCCGACCCCACTCGATGCCCACCGCGAACCTGACCTGTCGTATGTCACCGGGACCGGTAAATCAATCGCCCCATTTGTCCGTCGTGGTCAATTGATCAGTCTTGAGTCAACCACCTATCCAGGAACCACAGAAGAAGATCTGATTCCAATTCTGGAAGCCGGCTCTGGGTTAAAAGCGGGTGAAGACTTTCTGGTCGTGTTTTCGCCGGAACGCGAAGATCCCGGCAATCCCAATTTCGGCACTCGTGACATTCCAAAGGTGATTGGCGGCCTGACCAAAGAATGCCGTGAAGCTGGATGTTTGCTCTATCAGCGAGCCGTCAAAACCGTGGTGCCGGTCTCGACCACACGGGTCGCTGAAGCCACCAAACTGGTTGAAAACATTTTCCGAAGCGTCAACATCGCCATGGTCAATGAATTAAAAGTGGTGTTTGAACGCATGGGAATTGATATCTGGGAAGTGTTGGATGCCGCTGGGACGAAACCGTTTGGATTTATGAAGTTTGAGCCTGGTCCAGGGCTCGGTGGACACTGTATTCCGATCGATCCATTTTATTTAACCTGGAAAGCCCGCGAGTTTGGGGTTCAGACCAAATTCATTGAACTGGCCGGGGAAATCAACACCGCCATGCCCAAATATGTCATCACCCGGTTGATGGAGGCCCTTTCGGATGCCGGGAAACCATTGAAACATTCGAAGGTGATGATTTTAGGGCTGGCCTACAAAAAGAACGTAGACGACCCACGGGAATCGCCGTCGTTTGTGCTCTGGGACCTGTTGCTCGAACGCGGCGCCGATGTCTGCTACCACGACCCCTACATTCCGGTTGCGCCTTACATGCGCCAGCACCCCAAATATGCCGGGATTGAATCACTGCCGTTGACCCCGGAAAACATAGCTGGAGTTGATGCCGTGTTGATTGCCACTTCACACGATGTGATTGACTACGGCGAGGTCGTGCGCCACGCCAAACTGGTGGTTGACACCCGCAATGCCTGCCGGGCGGTGCCAGAAGAAATCAAGTCAGGAAAGCTGATCAAAGCGTGAAGCCTTGTGTGAGAAAATTGAAGGGTGTATTTTCCGAAATGCACCTTTTACCCTTCCAATCAATAACCTTTGAGACTGATTGCGGTTTGAATTTGTTGATACACTTCAACTCTCAGGCAGCTTATGAATGAACCTCGGGAGGAATCATCTTCTGACGCCTTCTGCCCACTGAATGGATCCATTCTGGTGGTTGATGATAATCGTGTCAATCGCCAGATCCTGGCACAATTGCTCAAGAAAAATGGACATCGAGTTGAAACAGCGGAAAATGGCAAAGAAGCCCTGGAAATTATTGCTCATCAACAGTTTGATCTCATTTTACTGGATATTTTGATGCCCGAGATTGATGGGTTTCAGGTGCTTGAGCAATTAAAAGCATCGCCGATCTACCGACACATTCCGGTGCTGGTCATTTCGGGCCTTGAAGACATTGACAACATTGTTCGATGTATCGAAATGGGCGCGGAAGACTACCTCTTGAAACCCTTTAATCCCGCGATTTTGAAAGCTCGCATTTCAGCGTGCCTTGAGAAAAAGCGACTCCACGATGAACTGGCGTTTACCTTTCAAGAAGTCTCCCGGCAACGCGATAGCATTGAAGAAAAAAATCGGCAGATTTTAGACAGCATCCATTATGCCCGGCGGATTCAAAAAGCAATTCTGCCTCAGCCGGCAATGCTTGATCATTACTTAAAAAACTATTTTCTGATCTTTCAGCCCAAAGATATTGTGTCTGGGGATTTTTTTTGGATGTATGTCCGCCCCTCCACCCCAACACCACAGATTTTTGTGGCGGTGGCTGATTGCACCGGGCATGGCGTTCCGGGTGCGTTTATGTCAATGATCGGTACGACGTTACTCAATCAAATTATTGGAGATGAAGGAATTTTGGAACCAGCCCAGATTCTCAATCGGCTTCACATCGGCGTTCAAAAAATTCTCAATCAGAATGAACAGGATAGTGAAACTCAGGATGGAATGGAAATTTGTCTTTGTAAGATCGAAGGGTATTCCGTTACGTTCGCCGGCGCCAACCGCCCGTTGTATCTGGTCAATCAAACCGAAACCGGTGACTTGAAAGTGGAAGAAATCAAAGGTGACCGCAAACCTATCGGAGGCCGGGAACTCAATCTTCCGCGTGTTTTTACCAATTGTGAAATCAGCGTCGGAGACGGCACCCGGTTGTTTCTCACCACTGACGGCTATGCCGATCAGGCTGGTCCAGATCGAGGGCGGATTGGGACCAAGCACTTGAAGAAATTCCTGATGGAAACCTCAGCGTTCACCATTGGGGACCAAAAATCTGCCCTGACAAATTTTTTAGTCGAGTATCAGGCTGGCGAGCCGCAACGCGACGATACTACAATTTTGGGGTTAGAGTTACCGCTGACACCAACCGAAACCGATTCCGGCGAAGTCAAACCATTTGCTTTGACCTGGAATATTAATTTGTAACAAACTACCAATCCATCCATATTCCCCCCAATACTCACCATTTCCTGAAAAGAAAGATGATCCAATTATGACGTATGTGCCGAAAATCCTGGCGTTTGCCGGAAGTGCCCGCAAAGATTCCGTCAACAAAAAACTGGTGGCAATTGCTGCTCACGGAGCCACATCCGCCGGTGCGGATGTAACATTGATTGACTTGCGTGATTTTCCAATGCCGATCTATGACGGTGATCTGGAAGGTGACCAGGGCTTGCCGGAAAATGTGCTCAAGCTCAAAGCACTGATGAAACAACACGATGGATTTTTGATTGCCTCGCCTGAATACAACAGTTCGATTGCCCCGCTTTTGAAAAACACGATTGATTGGGTATCGCGCCCATCCCAGGGTGAACCGATGCTGGCTGCTTTCACCGGCAAAGTCGCCGGGCTGATGAGCGCCTCTCCGGGTGGGCTGGGCGGGCTCAGAGGGCTGGTTCATATTCGGATGATCCTCGGCAACATCGGGGTGATTGTGATTCCCGATCAGGTCGCCGTTCCAGGTGCCTTTGGCGCGTTTGACGAAAATGGACAATTAACAGACGCCAAGCAGCAGGCTTCAGTTGAGCGAATCGGAAGCGCGGTGGCTGAGTTGTTGCGAAAATTGAAGAGCGAGTAAAACAGGGTTCAGGGTTCAGGGTTCGGGGTTCAGGGAAAAAGACAGAAAGAACAACTAAGGGACTGTAAAAAATCAACTTCCCGTTTTCGTTTGGAAATCAGGCATTTGGATTGAGCATCCTGAAAGGCTGCCGTTCGGATAGCCGGTGGTTGCTAAGCTTTGTGAGCTACCACCGGGAACAGGTTCGTCCTCTCCAGTGCTCCCCCGCTTCGCCCGCGCCCCTGCGGGGCGCGGGCGAAGCGGGGAGCACCAAGGGGTGGCCTTTGGATCCGGTGGTAGGCCCAAAGC